>NZ_CALETI010000104.1 GCF_937920075.1 uncultured Agitococcus sp. | reverse complement strand
AGTTGCATGGTCACTAAGGATTGACCATGACACGGCCCTCTAAAACAAAAACCATCTTCAACACGAAACAACGCACCATGATTAGCACATAATAAATACCGCTGAGTTAAATCCATAAAAACATCAGGTTGAAAATTTAAACCAATGCCAATATGTGGGCAACGATTAAGATAACCATAAACGACTAGCCCTTGTCGTACTACAATCACCTCACCGCGTGGAGTACGAAAACCACGCGCATCTTGATCGGGAACATCAGCCAGTAAACATAATCTAAGCATAGTATTGTTATTGTTGTGTGATAGTTTCTTCTAATAACTGGCTATATTGCACAGTTTGTAAACGTGGGCCAAATTGGCTAACCACTTGTGCGGCAATACGTGAGGCCAAACGACCACAATCCGCAAGAGACCAATGTTGGCTTAGACCATACAAAAACGCCCCTGCAAAAGCATCACCTGCACCGTTTGAGTCTAGCGCAGTGACTGGAAAGGGGGCAATAGTTATTTGTTGCCCTTTGTTGCTGATAATTGCGCCTTTATCACCACAGGTAATGGCTAATAAAGGACTTAGTTGATGCAAAGCTTGTATTGCTTGAGCTAAATTATCGGTATTTGCCCACAATTTTGCTTCGTGTTCATTACAAAATAAAATATCTACACCGTCTTCGAGCATTTCTGTTAAACCATCACGCGCATACTGCACCATTGCAGGGTCGGAAAAGGTCAGTGCGGTTTTAATATTTTGCGCTTTAGCTAAAGCTCTGGCAGTAGCAACTGCATGACGTGCAGAAGGGGATGTAGCCAAATAACCTTCAATATATAAATAACGTGCCTGATTCAGTGCGTCTAAATCCAGTTCTTGAGGACTTAATTCGGCGGTAATACCCAAAAAAGTGTGCATAGTGCGTTCGGAGTCTGGGGTCACCATCACTACACATGTGCCAGTAATGCCTTGTTCAACTTGAGCATGATGGGGCGCACTGACACCTGCCGCACGTAAATCGTGTAAATAAAAATCGCCATTATTGTCTTTGGCTACTTTGCAGGCATAAAAAGCCGAGCCACCTAATGCGGCAAAAGCAATGACACTATTTGCCGCCGAACCACCAGAAGCACGTTTGGCACAGTTAAATTCGGCTTGCAAAGCAGCAATTAAGCCTTGTTGTTGTGCTTGGTCAATGAGTGTCATTTGGCCTTTAGCAATATTTTGTTTGGCTAAAAAAGCGTCATTAACCACATATTCGCTATCAACTAAGGCATTGCCAATGGCATATAAATCAAAAGACATCGTTTAAAAGTCCTAATCTGTTAAAACAATAAAATATCCTGTGGCAATTTGCGCACATAACCAATCACTATTGGCACTGTTGGCCAAATAAGTGTGTAAATCATCGGCTGTTAAACGAGTATTGTCTGCTAATAATGCAACAAACGCGCCATCTACCGAGTCATCAAAACAAATTTCATCACCATTAATATATAAGGCTTGCGCTTTACCTTGTTCGCCAACATAAACAAAGCGTGAAGCAGGGTCGCGGCAGATAACAGCACCATCATTTAAGGCGGTGATTAATTCATCACTGCTGACTTCTTCACCGACTGGCTCATAATCTTCATATTTGGCTTCACTTAAAAAGGGAGCGAGTGCTTTACTTAAAATATCAGGTTGATTAAGCAAAGTTAAGACTTGTTGTTGCAGTTTTTCTAGGTGTTGTGGATTTAACCAAGCACCATGATTTTGTGCTTGTAAATCAATGTCTTGATATAAAGCTTCTGCACCTGTCTGTTCTAGAGCTGTATCAACAATATGTTCTAAAACATGGCTTAGAGAAGGGGCACGAAAGCCAAAAGAGAAGGTTAAACAGTCGTTTTGAGCCACACCATAATGTGCTAATTTTGGCGGTACATATAACAAGTCGCCTGCATTTACCACTTCATCAAAGGTAACAGGCATATCTTCTAAAATGCGTAATTTGGTGTTTGGTAAAAATTGTGCATCAGCATCACAAAACTCACCCAATTGCCAACGGCGTTGACCCGTTCCTTGCACTAAAAATACATCATATTGGTCAAAATGTTTGCCCACTGAACCATTTGGTGTGGCATAAGAAATCATGACATCATCACGACGCCAGCTTGGAATAAAGCTAAAATGTTGCCAATAATCGGCGAGCTCTGGCAAATAATGGTCAACAGCTTGCACTAATAATGTCCAATGACTTTTAGGCAGTTGTTTGTATTGTTTGCTGTTAAATGGGCCTTTGCGTAATTCCCACGGTTTTTTGCCATCTTTTTCTAAAATAATCCGTGATTCGGCACTGGCTTCTTGGGCTAAATCTAATAAGTCTTCTTTGCCGACGAGATAAGCAATGTCAGGAAAGGCATTGCGGACTAATAAAGGCTTTTTTTGCCAGTAGTCATGTAAAAATTCTTCGGCAGTTAAGCCACCTAAATAAGGCAGAGGAATGTTAGTTGCTGTCATGGGAGGTCTCAAATTATAAATTCAACTGTGGATAAGCCATTTGTAAGGTATCAAGTAAGCATTTATCAAAGACATCAACACTCAAAGGTGTGCTGGCGGCGGGCAATTGTTTTTCTAAACGTGCAAATAATGATAATAAATAAGCATCCAATTCTTCTTGGGGAGGAATATGTTCGCTTTCTAATACTTGGCTTTTTAACACCAATAATTCATCAATTTGCTCACGAATATCACCACTTGGCAAAAAGCGATTGACCAAATCCATAAAGGCCATAGGCGGCTGACTATTATTGGCAATCACCCATTGCGCTGCTAATACATCTCTAAAGCAATATAAGTATTTTTTTAAACGAATATCATCAGCCATAACTAAGCGATTAATATCTTGACGAGCCATCGACAAATAATGATGGCAAGATGACAAGGGCAAAAAAGAAGCTTGTGCTAAGGCTTTTAGGGGTTCAATGGCAGCGTGTTGACGATAAATAATTGGCGAAGATAACCATTCCATTAAGGCAGGATTCGATTTTCGCAATAAGCCCAAAGCTTTTTTAATGTCCCAACCACTAATGTCTAATAAACCATCAATCGGTTCTTCAATCACATCGCGTTTATCAAACACCCGAATATAACTACTCGGTTTTTGAGCATAGATAAAACGTACATCATAATCACTATCAGGTGAGGGAAAACCCCATGCGCGGCTGCCTGATTCGCACGCCCATAAAATAGTCACTTGATATTGTTCTTCGATACGAGACAGATTGTCGAGGATGGTTTGGTGCATGATGGTTTGATAGATAGAGTGATAAAGTTCCCTCTCCTATTAGGAGAGGGCTAGGGTGAGGTCTAAACAGCCTTTGCTTGCTGTGCGGCATTACCAATATAGCTAGCAGGTGTTAAAGCGGCTAATGCGGCTTTGGCTTCAGCAGGTAAACAAGCCATTTCTTCACTGTTTAAAAAGCCTTGAATATCGGTGGCGGTAATTACTTTACCACGAGTAAAGGCTTTTAACTTTTCGTATGGCTCGCTAATACCAAAACGACGCATCACCGTTTGAATAGGTTCAGCCAATACTTCCCAAGCATTGTCTAAATCTTCTGCTAAACGATTTGGATTAACTTCGAGTTTGCCAATACCTTTTAAAGCAGCTTCATAAGCAATTAAGCTGTGCGCCAAACCGACACCTAAATTACGCAATACGGTGGAGTCGGTTAAGTCACGTTGCCAACGAGAAATAGGTAACTTTTCACCTAAATGCGCCAACGTTGCATTAGCAATACCTAAGTTACCTTCGGAATTTTCAAAGTCAATCGGGTTAACTTTGTGAGGCATGGTGGACGAGCCTACTTCACCTTCTTTTAAACGTTGTTTAAAGTAACCTAAAGAAATATAACCCCAAACGTCACGGTTAAAGTCAATCAAAATCGTGTTAAAGCGTTTTACCGCATCAAACAACTCGGCAATATAGTCGTGTGGTTCAATTTGGGTGGTGTAGGGGTTAAAGTTTAAACCTAAACCTTCAATAAATTGTTTGGCATTCTCTGCCCAGTCAACATCAGGATACGCTGATAAGTGTGCATTGTAGTTACCCACTGCACCATTGATTTTGCCTAAAATTTCAACGGCTTTAAATTGTTGAATTTGGCGACCTAAACGATAGGCCACATTCGCCATTTCTTTACCCAAAGTGGTTGGCGACGCAGTTTGACCATGAGTACGAGACAACATGGGTAAATCGGCATAACGATGAGCTAATTGACGAATCGCTTCATAAACAGCCGTCATTTGCTCAAGTGCAATATCACGACCTGCTTTTAACATCAAACCATGACTTAGGTTATTAATGTCTTCAGAAGTACAAGCAAAGTGAATAAACTCACTGACTGCGGCTAATTCTGGATTAGCAGACGCCTTATCTTTTAAAAAGTATTCAACCGCTTTTACGTCATGGTTAGTAATACGCTCTTTGTTTTTAATCCATTGCGCATCTTCTTCGTCAAATAAGCTGACGATTTCTTCTAAAGCCATATAGGTTTGTGGCGAGAATTCTGGTACTTCGCTAATTTGTGGGTGTTTGCTGAGTTGTTGTAACCAACGCACTTCAACAGTAACACGAGCGCGAATTAAGCCAAACTCACTAAACCAAGGACGTAAACTATCGGCTTTACTGGCATAGCGGCCATCAACAGGAGAAAGGGCAGTGAGAGTGCTTAGCATGGGTCGCTCCAACAAGAGAAAATCAAAGCGCGAATGATAAAGGATTTAGTGGGCTACTGCATCTTTTGTTATGATTCGGCATTATTTTTACAATAAAAAGAGACCAATAATATGACAGGTTTTAGTGATTACGCCAATTATGATGCTTTAGGTTTGGCCGATTTGGTCAAAAAGGGCGAAGTAACACCAACTCAACTTTTAGAAGAAGCGATTAAACGCCGAAATCAAGTTAACCCGCAAATTAATGCCGTTATTCGATCTATGGATGATTTGGCTTATAGAACCATTGAAAATGGCTTGCCACAAGGCACATTTGCAGGCGTACCCTTTTTAATTAAAGATTTATTGGCCGCTTATGCAGGTGTGCCAATGACCAATGGTTGTCGTGCTTATCAAAATTATGTACCTGACTATGATAGTGAAATGGTTAAACGCTACAAAGCCACAGGTGCAGTGATTTTTGGTAAAACCAACACCCCAGAATTAGGTTTGATGGGGGTGACTGAACCTGAATTACATGGCGCAACGCGTAATCCTTGGAATTTACAACGCACGTCTGGTGGTTCTAGTGGTGGTGCGGCGGCAGCAGTAGCGGCAGGCATTGTGCCAATGGCCGCAGGCGGAGATGGTGGCGGTTCATTACGCATTCCTGCTTCTTGTTGTGGTTTAGTTGGTTTTAAACCTAGTCGTGGCCGTAATCCTTATGGGCCTGCAATGGCTGAGCCGTGGTTTGGTCAAGTGCAAGAAGGCGTTATTTCGCGTTCGGTGCGCGATACAGCCGCAATGTTAGATGCTACGCATGGTCGTGATGTTGGGGCTTTATATGATGCACCTACTGTTAAAGGCACATTTTTAGCGGCGGTGAGCAAATCGCCTAAACGCTTAAAAATCGCTTATAGCCAAGAAGCATTATTAAGTGATGCTTTATTAGATGCAGAATGTTTACGCGGACTCAAATATACCGTTGATTTATTAAGCTCTTTGGGTCATGAAGTGGTAGAAGCAACACCACCGATTGATAAACGCCAACTAGCCGATGGTTATTTATTAAGAATTGCCGCAGCAACCGCAGGGGATGTATTTGCCACTGAACAAATTATTGGTCGTCCAGTTGAACTAGAAGATTTTGAAACCGAAACATGGTCTTTAGCAAGATTAGGACAATCATTTAGTGCCTATGATTTAGATAATGCTAATCGGATGATTTATCAACAAGTCCGCATTTTTGAAATATGGATGCAGCAATATGATGTGTTTTTAACGCCAACTTTAGCAGCACCACCGATTGCTTTAGGTGGTTTTCGTTTGCAAGGCATCGAAAAACTTTTATCACCAATTGCTAAACGTTTTAAATTAGGCGGACTGGTGCATTATTTGCCAATTTTACAGCATTTAGCACAGCAAAATTTTCAATGGGTTGTCTCGACACCTGTAATGAATATGACGGGTAATCCTTCTGTGTCTTTACCATTGCATTGGTCACAAGATAATTTACCTGTAGGCATGATGTTTACCGCACGTTATGGTGATGAAATGACTTTGTTTAAATTAGCAGGGCAACTAGAGCAAGCCAAACCGTGGTTTAATTTGCGTCCTGCAATTTTTGCAGGCTCTTAACCGATGAAAAAATGGTGTTTAATCTTGTGTTCAACGTGGTGGCTAACGGCTTGTCAGTCGGTTAATTATTATGGTCAAAGCATTAAAGGCCAGTGGCAAATTTTGGCGAATCGTCAACCTTTAGAACAGGTGATTAAACACCCACAAAGCTCACCAGCATTAATTAAACAGTTGCAATCTATTCAAAAAATTAGACACTTTGCACAAAGTTTATCGTTACCCACTAAAGGCCAATATGATACCTATGTTGATATTAAACGCTCTGCGGCAATGTGGTCTGTAGCAGCAACGCCAGAATTATCATTAACGGCTAAAACATGGTGTTATTGGGGAGTAGGTTGTTTGGGCTATCGTAGTTTTTTTGAAGAAACCTTAGCACAGCAATTTGAGTCACAATTAAAAGAACAAGGTTATGATACTCACTTGAGTCGTGTAACCGCCTATTCAACTTTAGGATGGTTTAGAGATTCGGTATTGAGTAATTTTGTCTATAAATCCGAAGCCGATTTAGCAGAATTGATTTTTCATGAATTAGCACATCAAGTAGTGTATGCCAAAAATGATCCCGTTTTTAACGAAAGTTTTGCTGAGGTGGTGGCTGATGAAGCCTTAAAGCGTTATTTAGTTGGCAGAATGGAGCAATTTGATAATATTGTGTTGCGCAAAAAACGTCAGCAGCAGTTTGCTGAATTAGTATTAGATTATCGAAAACAACTGGCTGATATTTATAAATCTAACTTAACCATACCCGAAAAAAGACAAAAAAAAGCCCAGACTTTTGAGTCTTTACAACAAAGTTACCAACAGCTTAAACAGCAACAGTGGCAAGGTTTTAATGGTTATGATGCTTGGTTTGCACATCTAAGCAATGCTAAATTAAACAGCGTATCTGTTTATAATAGTCTGATTCCTGCCTTAACTCAGTTGTTGTTGAGTGTGGATTACGATTTACCGCGTTTTTATCAACAATGTCAAAAATTAGCTAAATTATCGGTGACAGAGCGTCATAAAATTTTAGCGACACAGGATACAAAATGATTGAACTGGCTGCATTTCAAGAGCATCGAGTCGCATTAGCGTTTAGTGATTATTTAAAAACCATAGGTATACATAATACTATTGAAGTAGAGCCAGATAGATTTGCGATTATCTTATATCGCGAAGAAGACACTGATCGTGCTGAGCAAGAGTTAAATAAGTTTTTAGCTAACCCTCAAGATATGCGTTATTGGCAGGCTTCTTGGCAAACAGGTCAAGTGATTAAAGAAAGTCTGGATAGTCAAAGTAATATAGGATTTAAACAGGTCTTTGCTAATTTGTGGGCAAGATCAGGCGTATTGACCTTAATAATTAGTTTAATCTGTGTGGGGGTTTATCTTGTTTTTGCCGCAGTGGGTAGGCCTGTGTTTGAGGCATTAAACTATCCGCAAGATATTAAGCACACTCAAGAATATTGGCGATTATTAACGCCTGTTTTTATTCATTTTAATTTTGCTCATTTATTATTTAATTTGATCTGGTGGTGGGATTTAGGCGGCCTTATTGAGCGAACCCAATCAAAAATGCAGTTATTGGGGGTGTTTTTGGCAACTGCATTGTTGAGTAATTTGGGGCAATCGTTGGCGTTTGGTAATGCTAATAATTTTGGTGGTTTGTCAGGCGTTGTTTATGGATTATTAGGTTATGTGTGGCTGTATCCACTTGCCAATCCTAAAGTCGGATTTAGGTTAAATACGGCAATTGTTGCATTTATGATTGGATGGTTAGTCGTTGGCTATAGTGGTATTTTGGATAACATTATTGGCAAAATGGCCAATGATGCCCATTTAATTGGCTTATTAACAGGTATTATTTTAGGCTGTGGTTTTGGGTTGTTGCATAGATTTACTCAATCAAAATAATAGGGGCTGTTGACCTTGTGCGAGTTGTCCTATTGATAACTCGCAACTTCGGCCTTTAACTGTTCAATTTCAGCCAATAAAGCAGAGCTATCTTCGCCAGCCTGTTGAGCGGCCAATAAGCGTTTTTCGGCTTTTTTTAGGTTGCTGCGGGCAGTTGCTGCGGCAATCATTAAGGCTTTGCTGTCTTTGGCGGGTGGCGCTGCACCTTGTTGACTTGCTAAGGCTGCTTGTTGGGCTGCTTCTTCTCTGGCTTTAGCCGCTGCTTGTTCACGCGCTTGACGTCGGGCTTCTTTTTCAGCTTCTTCTTGGGCTAAACGGGCTTTATGCGCTTCAAAGCGTAAACGTGCGCGTTCAGCTTTTTCAGCTTCTTGTTTTTGAGTGGCAATTTCACCTTTAGCATAACGATAGTATTGCACTAAAGGAATGCTGCTTGGGCAAACATAAGCACACGCGCCGCATTCAATACAATCGTCTAAATGGTATTGTTCGGCTTTATCAAACTCAGCACTTTTGCTAAACCATAATAGTTGTTGTGGCAACAATTGCACAGGGCATACTTGCGCACAATCACCACAACGAATACAGGCTTGCTCAGGCGGTGGTGGTGGAAAATCGTTTACGGTTGCAGCAATAATACAATTAGTGGTTTTAACCACAGGAATTTGTACTTGTGGCAAGGAGTAGCCCATCATCGGCCCACCAACAATTAAACGCGAAATTTTTGACCATTGAGCCTGTGCTTGATTTAACAAGTGCTCAATCGGTGTGCCAAAGGGTACGTCATAATTGGCTGCTTGTTGTACGCCTAAACCTGTGACGGTGGTAATCCGCGATAAAGACGGTTCGCCATGTACCACTGCACGATAAATGGCAGCAGCAGTGCCAACATTTAAACAAAATACGCCAACATCGGTGGTTCGACCATTAGCAGGGGTTT
This sequence comes from uncultured Agitococcus sp., assembly GCF_937920075.1. Taxonomy (GTDB): domain Bacteria; phylum Pseudomonadota; class Gammaproteobacteria; order Pseudomonadales; family Moraxellaceae; genus Agitococcus. The sequence continues at coordinate 2,371 of NZ_CALETI010000104.1, read as the reverse complement.
CACGACCTGTTAAAATATACACAGTTTGTCGAGCTGCCCCCGAAGGGTATTTGCTCTGACAGCTCATGACTTGAATATGCGCTTGAGACTGGGACGCTTGTTGCATGGCATTGATGGCTTGTGGCTTGTTATCTTCAATACCAATAATAATTTTTTTTGCGCCTAAAATTTGCTTAACAATATTTGCGCCTTCAACAATCTCCGCCGCGCGTTCACGCATTAATAAATCATCAGCGGTAATATATGGCTCACACTCCATAGCATTTACCACCACAATATCCACAGGTGTCTGTTGTTTGACTTGTAGTTTTGAGCCTGTTGGAAAGCCAGCACCGCCCATACCTGCAATGCCAGCCTCACGAATAATCGCTAATAAGGTTTGGGCTTCGGCCAAATGATAATCTTTAATGCCTGTATGAGCTGCCCATTCATCTTTGCCATCAGCCTCAATCACCACACACAACGCGTCTAATTGTGAAGGGTGGTCAACAGGATACAAGCCAATATCAACTACTGTGCCTGATGTGGTGGCATGAACAGGCGCGGCCACAAATGCGCGCACTTCACCAATTTTTTGACCTTTTAATACATGCTCACCAATGTTCACAATCGGTTTTGCTTCTTCACCAATGTGCTGCAACATGGGAATAATCAAACGTTTAGCTAAGACTAAAGGCTTAATTGGGCTTTGGGTTGAGCTTTGTTTGTGTTCAGGCACATGAACACCACCAATCAACTTATAAGGTGCGCGTTGTACAGTCATAATTGTTTGAGTGGAATGAGTTTAATGGGATGTTCAACAGGACTATTACCTTCGCCTTTAGGTGCTTGCCAATGCCATGTTTGACGGGTAACGGCAATCGGAATCATATCAATACAATCAACAGGGCAAGGCTCTACACACAAATCACAGCCTGTACATTCGCTGCTAATCACCGTATGGGTGTGTTTTGCTGCACCAATAATCGCATCAACAGGGCAAGCTTGAATACATTTGGTACAACCAATACATTCGGCTTCACGAATAAAAGCGACTTTTTTAACTTCAGATTCAACACCATATTCACTATCTAAAGGAATGGCCTCAACATTTAACAAAGCCGCTAATTGATTAATAGTATCTTGACCACCAGGTACACAATGATTAATGGCTTCACCATTAGCCATTGCTTCGGCATAAGGTCGACAACCAGGGTGACCACATTGGCCGCATTGGGTTTGAGGTAATAGGGCATCAATTTGATCAACTAAGGGATTCGCTTCGACTTTAAATTTTTCTGACGCAAAGCCCAATAACGCGCCTGCTAATAAACCAATAATTAGCAAAATAACAATAGCGATAATAATGGTGAATAACGCACTCATTTCACCAACCCTGCAAAACCCATAAAGGATAATGACAGTAAACCCGCTGTGACTAAGGCAATGGCACTGCCACGAAAAGGCTTAGGCACATCTGCGACATTAATACGTTCACGCATGGCAGCAAACAACACTAACACTAAGGCAAAGCCCAAACCTGCACCTAAACCTGTTAATAATGCTTTGATAAACGATGGATTTGCTTGGCGAATATTTAATAAAGCAACACCTAACACAATACAGTTTGTGGTAATCAGTGGCAGATAAATGCCTAACACTCGATAGAGGGCAGGACTGGTTTTGTGCAATACTAATTCGGTAAATTGTACGGTAACGGCAATCACTAAAATAAAGCTTAAAGTATGCAAATAGGCTAAATCAAAAGGCTGCAAAATTAAGGCATCAACCGCATAGGTAAAAATGGACGATAAGGTTAAAACAAAGGTGGTGGCGATGGCTAAACCTGCGGCGGTGCTGAGTTTTTTTGATGTTCCCATAAATGGGCATAAACCCAAAAATTGTACCAAGACAAAATTGTTGACCAAAATCGTGCCAATCAGTAGCAGCAAATAGTCATTCATGGGAATGTGAGCCTTTTAAATGAGTGGTGCGGTACTCCCTCGATCTTTGGATGAGGGTATTGTTTATTGTAAATCTTTTTTGGCGTGATAGGCAAAAAATGACAATAGAGATGGTTTGATAAAATGTAGCGTGTGGTTGGGGTACGAAATCCACGTCATGATAATAATGGTATGAGGTGTAAGATGGCTTTTGTGGAAGTGAAACCCATGTTTAGTAAAGACAATAGTGCTTTATATAGCAGTTTGTTGGGTAATGGTGTCAAAGTTGGAGTATTAGATAGTTGGTTTATGGATAAAGAGATAAATGCCCATTTATTTAATTATGGTGGACGAGGCGAAATGCCCGAAGAATTAGGTATGCCACCAAATACCAGTTTATTGGTGATAAATAAAACCATTTATCATATTGAATATAGAGAACGAGAGCA
>NZ_CALETI010000103.1 GCF_937920075.1 uncultured Agitococcus sp. | reverse complement strand
TCCAAAGCATCAGTGAGCCGCGAGTTTTCAACGCTGCATTGTAACTTGACCAATTCGTGGTGCGATATTTTGCTGGGCTATAAGAGCCTATCCAGTATCTTTTCTGCTCAACAACAGGACAAGAAAAGCGAGATTGATGAACTGAAGACTGGTATTCAAATAGCGTTCACAGTTCTTCCACAATCGTCGGCATTTCTCCAGCCAACCGAATGAACGCTCGACCACCCAGCGTTGAGGGATGACGTTGAAGGTATGCTGTTCACTACGTTTGGCTATCTCGACGGAGGCCTTTAGTATCTCATACACGCTATCGGCAAAAGGTTGCCCTGTATAACCACCGTCTGCCAGCACCTTCACCACCGCGTCTGCCAGAGACGCCTTGTGCAGAGTCAATGCCTCCAATGCGCCTTGCCTGTCCGTCTTGTCCGCTGTCGTCACCGCAATCGCATGCGGAAATCCCTGCGTATCTACGGCAATGTGGCGCTTGATACCAGACACTTTCTTGCCAGCGTCATAGCCTTTCTCATCTGCCGTGTCCGTGTTCTTCACGCTCTGTGCATCCACGATCAATAGCGTCGGCAAGACGTTGCGACCCAAAGCGACGCGAGCCTTGCCAACCACATTTTTTTAATGCCTGCTCCAGCAGGCTTGGCTCCGTTTCGGAGGGCTTTGCGCTCCATAGCGTGAAGTAGTAGTGCACGGTACTCTTCTTCGGGAAATCGCTGGGCAACATGCTCCACTGACAGCCGCTCTTGAGCAAATACAGCAGGGCGCAAAACACGTCATAAACATCAACTATGCGTGGGCGTGTGCGTTTCCTGCTGCTAAGGAGCAGGGACTCTATCTCTTTAAAGACTTCTCGACTGATGTCGCTGGGGTAGGTTTTTCTCATCACGATAGACTACACCAAAATGACCAAACTAAAAATGCTTAAAATTGATTCTGGATAGGCTCTTAGCAATTAACTATAGCAATGCCTTTTTAACTAATTGGGTTAATTGGGTGTCTAATTTTTATGCGTCATTTTTAAATTTACAAACCATTGTTGATTTTAACCGTTGGTATGGTGGATTTAACATTGCAAATAAAGAGAGTGTAAAAAATTATACAGATGCTGTGCCAATCCGTACCGTAGATGGTGTTGAAGAATATGCGTGTAGTGGCGAAGGACGAATTAAATCTAGTCAGAGTGATGGTATCTCGATGGATTTTATTAACCAACGTGGCTCAAATATGAGTATTTATTGGTTAGATTATAATGCAAAACGCGTTTCCTATAGACAAAATCTACCAACGGGCCAAACTCACTCACAAGGAACTTTTGTCACGCATCCGTGGTTAATTACTGATAGTACAGGTACTTGTATTGGTATCTATCGACCAATCACTAAAACCAATAAAACATTAACGTTTAAAAGCAATGAAGTACTTTTGGGTAATGGTAATAGCCAAGCAACAAGTTGTACAACGGGTGTTGAAACGACATTTGCAACAACAGCAACCAATGCTCCTTTTACTAATGGACAAAAAGTTTGTTTTGATGCGACAACTACAACTCTGGCGTTTAACAGTAAAACCTTAACCAACCCTGTTAAGAATACCGTTGTTCAAGCACCTTATTCAGCTTATGCCTTTAAAGATGGTAGCTATAGCTATGAGGTTATTTTTAATAATAATGCCCTCTATGAAATTAATTTGTCTTTGACATCATTCCTTGGACAATTTACTCCTGTTGTGACAGTACCTACCATTGCAACTTGTGCTAGCAAAAATCTACCTGTAGCAACATTAAGCAGCCTTGCCGATTATAATGGTGATTATAAAGATGCAGGAACTGTTGTATTTAACTTAAATACCAGCACTGCTAAGGCAAGTGTAAAAGGTACAGAAGCTAATATTAAAGAAGTGTGTGGCCCTAACAATCAAAGCAATGGCACAAATCATGTTGTTATCACCGACAAAGGTGAGGTAACTTTGTTTAAAACAACGACTAATGTTTATAGTGCCGAAGGTAAAGAGTTTGCTGATAATACAAAAGTATTTTATGGCGAAAAAGCCACTGCTATTACCAATACTTGTTCTAGTAAAGGCAACGACAGCAAACTAGGCTTTACAAACGCGCCAAATGACTTCTGTAGTTTTAGTTATACTTATGGCACATCAACAGCAATTAGCTCGCCTGATATCTATACGTTTAAAGATTCAACTGACCCCATGGCAAATGCAAAAGTGACTGTTTTAAATGGTAGTGTGCAATCTTTCCAACTAGAAAATAGTAAATATGCTTATGCTTGTGGTGTAGGCAATATGCCAGCTTGTGTGGGAATTACCATTCAAAATAATACGAACAGCAACATAGAATTCAAGTTTGCTAATGTGCAAGTTGCCAATGTTGACTCTACTAAACAAGGAATGATTATTGATAGTGGTTTGTTGATGCATAAAAAATCTGTGACGGCTACTACATTAGCAGCTACAGGCACTGCATCAGGTACAGTGACTAATGTTCAATACAACAAAGATGGTAGTGCAACAGGCGGTAGTGGGGCTGTAAGTGCAAATACATATCAATTTTCAGGAGACATTAACACGTCATATGTACTAAAAATTAATGACACTGTACGTGGATTACGTTATGAGCTAACTAACGCTAACAATAAATTTACCTCAATAAATTTATATTCAGGGGCTAACACAGCTACACCATTATTTGTTTATACATGTGACATGACTGGTGATACGAGTTGTCTTGATAAGGTTTCTTTGACTAAAGGGACTACTTCCTCTACATTGGTATTTAATAATATGAAGCTTAGAGGCGTATATCAGTCACAATATGACTCTATTATTAATGGCCAATTTACACTAAACAACTAAATAAAATTGCCCCGTTTAGCGACTTGCAATA
>NZ_CALETI010000102.1 GCF_937920075.1 uncultured Agitococcus sp. | reverse complement strand
CCTCGGCAGAGGCGAAGCTGGTGTTAATACTGCCTCTGTTGAAGCTCGCTTATTCGCTTTACAGTGTGATGGTTTGAATACTCCTGTGACGTTACTGCTCTCACAAATGTTTACTTTCCTATTACGCGCCACAGGTAGTTCGTCTAAGGCAGAAGTGACGTTTATGCCAGCAGAGATGAGAAGCCCTATTGAGTTAGAAGCTCAGTTCAATTTACGCGCTGCTCGTTTACTTTATGACTTGAGTGAGGGGATTATAGATGATGACGAGTATCACTTGCGTATGTATGGACGCATTCGTCCTGATTCTGCTCCAATTCTATCTGGAACTAAGTTTTACAATGGAAGTGGTAACGGCGATGTAAATGGGAATGGTAATAGTGATTCCGTTACACGTTCCGTTAGTAGTAAAAATGATAAGGCAGCACAATCGAACGCGGTGAAGAAGTAAGGAGGCTTAATGCCTCCTATACTCACTCTCTAAAGACATCAAGCAATAGTCACCCATACCTGTCTGCTTTAAGAAACTGATATCTTTTTCGGTTAAAGTAACGGCAGTGCCATTTTTAATAGCAACGCCAATTTTATTGAAGACGGCACAATAATTTAGCGTTAACTCATCCAACTCTAAATCCAAGTCAGGGTCAGGCCGATCATCGTCAATTTCATCAAGTAAGTCGATTTCTAAATCGTTGGCCATTAAGGTTTCCTCAACTTTCAGAGTTTTCAAATACCACTACCATGCTTGGAAAAGGAGCAGAGTTTTTACTATCCCCAAATTTCAAACGCCCTTTGATAAACTCGATTTCTCCGCGTGTGCAAAATTCGTGAAACCACTTTGTATCTGTCCTAGCTGGGAGTAGGCAAACAACTTTATCTGCCGTCTTATCAACAAAAACAGACTCGAATGCTTTTCTAACCCACTTGCCAATCTCGCGTCCATAGGGGGGATTCATCCAAATAACACCTGTCCATTTTTGTGATAAACCATCATCAACAACCGTGTAAAACTTAGTACATTTAGCGTTATCTACAGTTGCACAAACATCTAAATCAAACCTGTGTATTACATTCTGACTATCAAAAAATGCTTGTGGAGTTGCCCACAAGTCCGTTGCACTTGAAAACATTAACTCTGTATTCATTTTGGTTTCCTCAAAGGTCTTGTTCCTTTTCTTGAGGGAGGCTGCCAGTTATCTCGCCTATTTTCAAAAGGTGTTTTAGGGAGTAAATCGTTAAGCGTTAAGTCTAACTCACCATTGGTTTTTAAACTACGTCCGTTTTGTAATTTAGCGTGAGCTTCGGCATAGGCTTCGGTGTTTTCTTCAAACAACATTTCTTGTAAAGCTAACTCTAACTCAACAACAGTTTCACCCTCACTTAAATCAGCGTTTAAACGAGATTCTTTAGCGGCTTTATATTTCTCAGCTAAAGTGCTTAAGGTCAACTCCATAGCTGCTTTATTAGCATTATAAAAGCCTCTAATGTCATCAGGTATCATCAGTTTCTTTTTAATGTTATGCGACACCAATGAAGTGGCCAAATGGGTTTGAATCTTTTGAGAGCCACCATAGTAGTCTTGGCCAAGAGCTATTAAGCGGTTAAATAAAGTCTTTTTACGATTCTCAACGACAAAGGCGGTATCGATGCCGTCTTTAGGGACAACAGGATAAACCTTCTCAGCCGTCAATGCTTTTTGAAACTCAGCAGGGTTAAAAGGGAATTTTTGACACTTCAACTTAGTGAAGAAATCCCTTGCGTAATCCGCAATCACTTCAACATCCATATTAGTTGCGTGTTTATTGAGTTCTTCAAAGAATATCTTCTCTTGCTCAATAACACGAGCTTCGTGAGCCTCTTGAGGCAGTTTATACCCTGTGTGATGTTTAACGGTGGTGCCGTCAGGTTTTAGAATAATAGGTAGAAAGTTAGGGTAGCGTGTTCGGTAGATCACCATAGGGGGTAAATTAAAAGGGTTTAGAAGCAAACGAGGCTCAGGGTTCAACATCCGTATTAATGTTGTTGGAACCATTCGCAGGGTCTTAAAGCTGATGTCATAAGCATTGTTTAAGTCAACAAGCATAAACAAGTCAAAGTAAGTACCACATTCTAAAGCGTTGAAATGGTCTCTAAACGTCTCCCACACTAATATATCAGTCGCCACATTTAGGTAGGGGTTCTCATCGCAGAGCTTCATTAAGACCACCCACCAGTCATAGAGATTATTTGGGTTGATAAAGTCCACAGGGGGGCAGCCCTCAGTCGCTCTCAGGTTCTTCGGGTCAGTCAAGGCTAGTTGACCAATAGCATTAGCTTGGCCTTCGACAATAGCTTTGGTAAGCCCACGTTCGGTAAAATGACTTGGGTATAGATTTAACGTAGGCTTCAAAGGCATTCTTCAACATCCCATAGGAAAGAGTCTGACAACTTGTTTTTATATTGATCGACAAGTAGCCGCAAGGTTTCTCGTTTATGTTTATTGTAAACAGACGTGGCTTCGGCGACAGTTTTGTAAGTGCCGAGGGAGATGTATTTGCCAAAGGTATCTCTAACCCTTACTTGATAACCACTACCTCTTAAACAAGGAATGTATTGTGAATTAAGTAATGTTTTAAGTTTTTTAGGTAAAAAGTAAATACAAGACTCATCAACAAAGGGTGAGTTAAATGGGTTAATCGTTAAATAGCTGTCAGAGCCGCCTAACTGCTCTTTGGCAGCCGATAGCACCCGATAAGCGTAGGTGAAGTCAAGTAAGCGGTAATCATATTGGTATCGGCTTGGGAGTGCCAATAGGTGTTCTTTTAACCTTAGCCAGACCTGATACTGCCATTTTAGTTTAGTAGAGTCTTTTTGCAACGAAGTGTAAACCTTAATAAGGTTCTCTTGAACCACAAAGGCTTCGTAACAGTGTTCTCTAATCAAATCCTTTTCATGTTGGTGTTTGCGCCGAGCATGATCTTCCTGAAACTTTAAGTGACAGTAATTCGTAAACATTACTTTAAGCTTTTCCTCGGTCTTGAAGGGACCAAAGGTTTGACTCTCACCGCTCTCAAAGACCTGCACAAACAACTCCCCTTTCTCATTTGTAATTACTAGGGGTTTGTCTCTATAGACCCTTAGTAACTCTGCTGGAATGATTAAGGTGTTGTCAAAGTCTAAAGTATTGGTGCTGCCAATAGAGACGAAGCTGACATCTTCATGATGATTTCTAAGGGTGACGCAACGCTTTAACCAACCAAAGAAATAAGCTTCGTTAGTTAATTTGGTAGAGTTAGGATACCTTTTAGCTTTAACTTTTAAGAACTGTTTGTGGAGGTCTTTTAGATACTTAACTTCTTGGTGAAGGTTAACACCTTCGCCCATAGCTATAGGAGATTTCATTTGTGTTACCTTCGGGTCAGAAAGGGTAGAGTACAGCGTGTTGAGCTGGGTCTATGTAATTAGGCAGAGACCAATGACCAGTTGGTTTTCGAGCAACACCTCTATCTGCCTGATGAGAATAGTACCAATTAGGTGGGTTTTAATCAACTAAATACCTGTAACAAAATGTAAAAAATAGCTTGTTTTTTAAACAATGTGTGCAGATGTGAAATAACGTGAACGGTCAGTCACGTGTGCAGATGTGAAATAAAACCTATTTTTAAAATCTATTTATTTCACATCTGCACACAAAAAACCTAAAAGCATTTATTTCACATCTGCACACATACTCGTCATTATGTTCATAAAAATCAAACACTTATAGATTCCTAACACTAGATACTTAACCGCTTTCTTTTCATCCACTCTAAATAAGAAAGAAAAAAGTTAAGAGAGAAGAAAGAAGAAGAAAGAAGAAACCCTTTTGGACATTTTTCTAAGTGAGAATAGTTCTCAACAACTTAAAAACCCACCCTTTGTGGTATCATCACTGCCAACACCGTGGACAAGAGCAGTTGCGACCTTCAATAAGGAAATAAAGCCCTCTACTTTGGTATTGGGTGGAGAGGACTAAGGTTGAAAAGGTGAGGTTTCTTGCATTTTCCTCTGTATTACACTCAGCATTAGCCTCGGCAGAGCTAAGCCTACTTCTGCCTCTACTTCTACCATCTTGATTGTTCCCTACTATTAGTGGTATTCTTTACGCAATTAATACTGAATTAATACAGACTATCATGCCAAAGCGTATAGACATCACTGATGAGATTAAGGCGAAAATTAAAGCCAACATGGGTTCTGAGCCTAACTACGATCAAATCGCTGTATTTGAGATGACGGCTGTGACCTCGTTGCCTTTAAGCAAACGCTGGTCTATTTATGACAAAGCTCAAATTACAATGGCCACTTTTGAAGAAGCGGCTGCTTACTTAAATCAGGGTGGTTTTGTACCCTTTCATACCTTACACAATCAAGGTTACGAAATCCCTGTCGGTCGTGTCTTTTATAGCGAAGCTCAAAAGAACGCTAAAGGTTTTGACGAGTTACGAGTTCTTGCTTTCATCGACACGGCTGCTCACGCTGACTTAGCTGACAAGATGGACAACGGTATTGTCGAAGAAGTCTCTGTCGGTATGTCATTTAAACAGTTGCTTTGTTCTGCTTGTGGCGATGACCTATTATCAGATATGGGTAAGGTGTGGGATAGAACCTGCGCTAACGGTCACGTTATCGGTATGGGCGATCACCACGTTAAACCAAATGGTTTAGGGGTGTTCAGCGAGCTTAGTGCTGTCTCTAAAGGGGCTTCACAAGGCGCGAAGATTCTTGGTATGCAGAAACGCAATCTAGCTGCTAGTTTAGAGCGTTCTGATTTAGCCTTAGCTGCTTCCGTGAAAGCTGACCCAGAGCTGATGCTGTTTACGCCTCACGCGAATTTAGACATTACTAATGAGGGGGAAGACCCTGTGCTTATCGCTGAATTACAAGCAAAGCTTGACGCTGCCGAAGCTGAAAAGGTTGCTTTAACTGCTGCCAAAGACGCTGCCGAAGCTGAAAAGGTTACTTTAACTACTGCTAAAGACACTGCTGAAGCTGAGTTAGCAACCGTTAAAACTGAATTAGAAGCTGCCACTACTGCTAAGACCGAAGCTGAGTCTAAGTTAGTTGCCGCTCAAAATGAATTACAGGGTCTAAAAGATGCTGAGTCAGCTCGGCTATCTGTTCGACCATTTAAAATCCCTTTAGGTGGGATTCAAGGCTTAGATGCAACTCATACAGATGTTGCAGCTAAGTCTAAACCTGTAGTAGCTGGGCCGTCCCCTGCTTTTAAAACCCCTAAATAACTGGAGTTAATCATGGCGCAACTCGCTAGTGGCGGTATCAGCCTTGTAGGTATCCCACAAAATGAATTTCGTTTCACCTTCAACTTAGCCACAGGTATTACTAAAGCTGATGAGGGTAAACCTGTTGCATTAGACACTTCTGCTGACAACACCGTTAAACTCGCTGGTGATGGTGATGTTATTATCGGTAACTTGAAAGTCGTTGAGAACCGCCTCGTTGAAGGTATCTTAGTCGGTACTGTTGAGATGAAAGGTGGCTTCACTTGGACTAAATCAGGTACAGTCAACCGTGGTGACAGTGTTGTTGGTGCAGGTTCAGGTGCCGTTAAAACAGGTACTAACGCTCGTACTTTAGTCGTAGCAGTAGGTTCTACTACTGTTGACGTTATTATGATCTAACTTGGAGTCAAATGATTATGGCTATTCGTCCATTAACCGACTTAATGAAAAAAGATCGTTTGTCTCCAGATGAAGTGGCAGCAATGTTGGCTAATGACAGCCCAAGCACTTCTGCTGAGAAAGGTCTTCAATTAGTTGCCGAAGCTGCCTCTTATGGTATCTCTTTACGCGACTACTTAGTTTTACACGTTGCCCCTACTAAGGGTGAAGGTGCTGCTAAGTACACAGGCTTAAACGGTTATGAAGCTGTTAAAGCAGCTTTAAACTTGCCTCACGCAAATGACTTTGAGCAAGGTATCACCTTACAAGCGGCTGCCAATACGTTCCAAACCTATACAGGTACTCGCGCTTTGTTTCCAGAAGTCATTGACGATATGTTGAAACAAAAAACCCGTATGGAGCAGGTTGAGAACATTGCCTCTATCGTTTCTCAAAGCCGTACTGTTGACCAAGTAGAGATGATTACAACTTACGTTGAAGATGACTCTGCTGACCGTAAGCAATATACCATTTCTGAAATGGGTCGTGTACCAGTTCGTTCCGTTCGTACCAGCCAAAATGTTGTTAATTTCGGCAAACGCGGCTCTGGTATCGAAATGTCCTACGAGTTTAACCGCCGCGCTTCGTTAGACATTTTAACGCCTTTTGCTGCTCGTATCGTGCGTGAAACTGAGTTAAGCAAAGTTGCTGCTGCTACTGCTATCTTAATCAACGGTGACAACGTAAACGCTGCTGCTGCTGTTGTTAATTTAAGCACCTATGGTGCTGCAGGTATCAGTGCTGCTAACTTTAAGTCCTTAGCTAAGTTCTTAATGGCTCGTGCCAAAGCTGGTTACCCTGTTGACACCTTAGTTGTTAACTATGATATGTACATTGAATTAATGTTTATGTATCAGCCAACTTTAAGCGGTAACGGTTCTATTCCTGCGGCAATGGAACAACGTGGCGCACCAGCTATCCAAACCAATGTTAGCTTCATGGCCAACATGGGTGTGAACGTAGTAATTTCTTCTGCTGTTCCAGCAGGTAAGATCATTGCTATGTCTAAGATGGAGTGCTTAGAAGAATTGATCGAAGCAGGTTCTGATATTAGTGAAAACGAACGTTCTATTAAGAACCAAGTAGTTACTTACATCAAAACCGAAAACACAGGCTACAAGTTAGCAATTCCAGAAGCGCGTGTCGTTTTAGATACTACTGTTTAATCAGTAGGTGTGTTATAAAAAGCCGAGCTAGTCTCGGCTTTTTTATTAGAGCTGTTAATGCTAAAATACTGAAAACCCTCTGAGTCACTACCATGTCTAAAGTTATTGTTCAAACCACTGGTCAGTTTATGTTAATCAATGGTGATGTTGAGATTGACCCATTGAAACCAACCCTTGTTGAACGAACAGCCTTCATTAATAATGCCTTATCCAATGGTAAGTTAAAATTGTTGTTAGGTGACGTTCCTGATGATTCTGTTCAAGCTGATGTTGAGGGTTTATTAGCTCCAAAAGAAACCAAACCTAAAGCTAAAGATAAGGCTAACTAATATGGATTGGGTCACAACTGCAACAGCGTCAACGCTGACATTTGAGTTAAAGGTCGGTCAGGATTACGTTGTTGCTGACCCAAGTTCCCTTGCTGTTTTAAAGGTTCGCAAACGGGACGGCAGTGTTGTTCATACTGAGACCATTGCCAACCCTACGGGCAGTACCCTTAATTTTACTGTACCTGACACCGTTAATACTCTGTCAGGTAGCAATACTAACGAGCTACGTTCCGCTTCTTTAGAGTTTGTTGTCAACTCAAAACCTTACTTGCTTGTCCACCACTATAAGGTGAGCCAGTATCTACCTTTCACGGTGACAGCTCAAAGTGTTAGAACCTTGTTGGGGTTAAGTTATGAGGAGCTAGAAGACTATGAAGTTGACCTATTGGCTGCTTATTATGCTCTTGAGAATAAGTCTGGCACTACCTTTACCACTGCTTTTACTACCGAAGGGTTTAAAGGCGACCAAGCCAACCTTGCCGTTTGTTACCAAGCTGCCATCGACATCGCAATTAGCTTGCCGCAACGCATCGCTCAAAAGAACGATGAGGAGAAAGCTAGTTTTCAGCGACTGTCAAAACTAGACCCTTATAAGTTAATTGCCAGTTTAGACACTAAGCTTGCTAAGATTCTTGACAGCTTACAAACGGAGGTTGTTGTCGGCTCAGCCGCCTTTGTACTTACTCAACCAACTGATGCCTTTACAGGGGTCTAACCTTGAAGAAGATTCATAATAGTCGTTTTAAAAAACTGTTAACGAATATCACTCAAGGCTGCTTACTTCAAGGTCATATTGTTGATGCAACAGGTGAGATAACTGCTACTGAGGAAGTTAATCAACTTTTAAGGGTAAGTCACCAAGCCTTAATCAACGCTGGCGATCACTTAACATTTATGGGTAATCACTACGCGGCAAGTAGTTACAGTAAAGAGCCTTTAGATGTTATTTACCGCTTAATACCCTTACCCGACCAAGTAGAATGGAAAGTTCAACAGGTGTTCCAGAAAGACCCTGTAACAGGCTTAAATCGCCCCATAGACGGTGTTGTCCCTCCTGTACAGGTATTATGGTGTAAGAAGAAGACAGAGGGCTTTAAAGGGTCTGTAGGTAAGAATAAAGACGAAAGTATTTGCTATTGGTTAGTTGATACAGTTTCGGTAGGTGATCTATTAGATGGTCAAACTGTAAAACGAGTTGTCAGGGAGCAAGACCTTTACAAGGTTGAGATGGTATGACGAACAATGAGCAGGTTTTTAAAAAGGTTCGTGAGAGTATTTCGATAGACTCTGTTGTAAGTAGAAAACGAGCTGAGAAACTTGTCAATTTACTCTCATTAAGTGAACGTAGAAAACTTGCTGAAAAATTTAATCGCAGTCTTGCCCACTTCAAAGAAAACTTCATCAAGAACTTTATTGGTTATGACGGTACAGTAGGTAAGATTAAAGACTTTTCCTCACGCGATAAAGTTAAAGACCCGAAGCGAGGAGGCATTCCTTTCTCATGGGTTAAGTTAAGTAAACAATGGGAAAACAAGAAAAAACGCATGGGTGTTCAAACACCTAACTTCTTTAAATTTGGTCAGTCGGCTAATTTGAAAAGTAAAGCAGGTAAAGTGCCTGCCAACAGACCAGCGATGACTTTAGAGCAATATATTGAAGCTAATTGGAGCAACATTATCGAACAACGCTTTGGCAAAATTAAATCTACAGATATTATCTTTAAGGATGCCAAAGGTAGAGATTTAACTAAAGCGGCTGCCTAAGCCGCTTCTTTGTCTTCAGAATCTCCAATGAAGTTTTGATCTTTCTTAATTTCCTCTAAGAACATATCTGTTGAGAGAACAGGCCCAAATCTGAACACATTGATTTTATCGTCCGAGCCTTTGAATTTGAAATTACCAACATCAAGAAACTTTCCAAGTTCTGAGCCATTCTCAGACTGGTAGCCTTCAAGAAACTGTTTAGTGCAAAGAATATGAATACCCTTAGCTACGTGAGCTAATTTTT
>NZ_CALETI010000101.1 GCF_937920075.1 uncultured Agitococcus sp. | reverse complement strand
GATCTACACAGGCGAAGACACTCTTTCCCTACACGACGCTCTTCCGATCTGTATTGGTTTAGAAAGCGAAAATGCCCGCTTTTTGGCGGCTTTAGCACAGGTGTTACGCTAATGTTTAACCAAGTGACCTTTATTGGTTTAGGACTGATTGGCTCAAGTTTGGCGCGCGTCATTCGAGCACAAGGTTTAGCCAAAAAAATTGTCGCCAGCAGCCGTAGTGAACGTACCTTACAAACAGCATTGGATATTGCCCTTATTGATGAAGCCTATACCGATGCCGCTCAAGCCGTAGCAAATGCTGATGTGGTCGTTTTGGCAATGCCTGTCTGTTCCACTGAAAAGGTTTTAGCCAGCATCAAACACGCCGTTCGTCCTACAACCATTATTACTGATGTGGGTAGCACCAAAGGCAATGTTGTTGATGCAGCACGTCGGGTGTTTGGCGATGTACCGAGCCATTTTATTCCTGCGCATCCGATTGCTGGTTCAGAACAAAGTGGAGTCTTGGCAGGCAAAGTCGATTTATTTAAAGGTCACAAAGTTATTATTACGCCATTGGCGCATAGTGACAAACAAGCCACACAACAAATTCAGCAATTGTGGCAAGCTGCAGGGGCTGATGTGTTAACGATGACGGTTGAGCGTCACGATGAAGTGCTTGCCAAAACCAGTCATTTGCCACATTTTTTAGCCTTTTCTTTGGTACATGCTTTAGCCAAAGAATCGCAAAATTTAGATATTTTTCGTTATGCTGCGGGCGGTTTTAGGGATTTTACTCGTATTGCGGGTAGCGACCCAACCATGTGGCACGACATTTTTTTAGCCAATAAAGCCAGCATTCTCAATGCATTAACAAGCTTTAATTCAGGCATAGAGCAACTGAAAACGGCAGTAGAAGCCGAAGATAGTGAAGCCATTTTAGGCATTTTAACCCGTGCTCAAGCAGCACGACATCATTTTACTCACATGTTAGCTGGAACAGCATACCAAAAGACTATGACCACGAAAAATTTGCAATTTGTCCTTGAAGCGGGCGGTACTTTACAAGGTAATTTACGTGTTGCGGGTGATAAATCTATTTCCCATCGTTCGATTATGTTAGGTTCTTTGGCCGAAGGTGTCACCGAAGTCTCAGGCTTTTTAGAAGGTGAAGATGCCTTAGCCACTTTACAAGCTTTCCGTGATATGGGCGTTGTTATTGAAGGGCCAAAAAATGGTGAAGTGCGAATTCATGGCGTAGGTTTACATGGTTTGCAAGCCCCACCCAATGCCATTTATTGTGGCAATTCGGGTACATCCATGCGTTTGTTGTCGGGTATTTTGGCCGCCCAAAAATTTGATACGGTGATGACAGGTGATCCTTCATTATCAAAACGCCCTATGGAACGTATTGCTAAACCCTTACGTCAAATGGGTGCTGTGATTCAAACCACAGGTGAAAAAGGCACACCGCCAGTGAGCATTAAAGGCAATCAAGCCTTACAAGCGATGACCTACGATATGCCTGTGGCGAGTGCACAAGTAAAGTCAGGTATTTTATTAGCGGCTTTATGGGCAGATGGTGAAACGGTCGTCACTGAGCCAGCACCAACCCGTGACCATAGCGAACGTATGTTGCGTGGTTTTGGTTATGATGTCAGCACCGAAGGTTCGACGATTCGTATTAAAGGTGGCGGAAAATTAACCGCAACCAAAATTGATGTTCCTGCTGATATTTCTTCTGCTGCCTTTTTTATGGTAGGCGCAAGTATCGCCCCAAATGCTGATGTGGTTTTAGAACACGTTGGTATTAATCCAACACGTATTGGTGTGATTAACATCCTTAAAGCAATGGGTGGCGATTTAACCATTATGAACGAGCGCGAAGTCGGTGGTGAACCTGTTGCCGATATTAGAGTGCGTAGTGCCAAGTTAAAAGGTATTCATATTGATGAAGCAGACGTACCTTTAGCGATTGATGAATTTCCAGCTTTATTTATTGCCGCAGCTTGTGCCGAAGGTACAACGGTTTTAACAGGTGCTGAAGAGTTGCGTGTTAAAGAGTCTGACCGTATTCAGGTGATGGCTGATGGTTTGATTACCTTGGGTATTGATGCCAAACCTACACCAGATGGCATGGTGATTCAAGGCGGCTTAATGGGTGGTGGCAAAATTATCAGTCATGGTGACCATCGTATTGCCATGTCGTTTGCGATTGCCTCTTTACGCGCAACAGGCACAATTGAAATTGAAGATTGTGCTAATGTTGCGACCAGTTTTCCGAATTTTGTTAGCTTAGCAAAACGTGCAGGTTTAAAAATTCAGGTATTAGAAGTGTAATGAGAATAGGACTTATGCATTTCACTAACCGCGTAAGTCCTATAGCGTAATCATCACAGGGAGTGCCAACAATGTTTAAAAAACTTAACCAGCTTTCTGAAAGTAGTGGTCATATGCCACGTGGTGTTGGCGTTGTCTCTGGAGTGATTGCTTTAGGGTTGGCTATTTTGTCCTTATTGGGCGTTTTAGCCTTCCACTTTCCTGCCTACTTGACTACTCCCGAATTACGTAAACTTTACGATGTTGATGTATTACGACAAATCCTGTTTTGGAGTTTGATGAATGGTGGCGGTATTGCCTTATTTAATATCATTCTTGATCGTGCTCGTTGGTTGTCAGGCAGCGCCTTTTTCTTAATTACCTTAGCAGCTATGATGGGTGGTCATCGTGTGCCTGTTGGTGATTTTGCCGATAATACCCCTTATATTGGTTTAGATTGGCTGATTCTTGATTTGTTAAAATCGACAGTGATTTTTATTTTTATTGAGAAGTTATTTCCACATCGTCAACAAGCAGTATTTAGACCAGAGTGGCAAACAGATTTAACACATTTTATGGTCAATCATTTGGCTGTTGGTTTGGTGTTATTAATTACCAATCATGCATTACAAGGAATGTTTGGTTGGGCAGTAAAAGATGGTATTCAGGGTTGGATACAAGGTTTACCGTTTTGGATAGCTTTGTTTTTAATTATCTTGGTAGCCGATTTAGTGCAGTATTGGACACATCGTGCTTATCACGAAGTTCCTCTGTTGTGGCGATTACATGCTGTGCATCATAGTGTAAAAAGCATGGATTGGCTGGCAGGTTCGCGTCAGCATATTCTTGAGCTATTGGCGACACGTGTTTTGGTGCTTGCGCCTGTGTTTATTTTAGGTTTTTCCAAAGATGTGATTGATGCCTATATTATTATTGTCGGTTTTCAAGCCGTCTTTAATCATGCCAATGTGCGCGTCAATCTTGGCCCATTAAAATATCTGATTGTCACTCCCAATTTTCATCATTGGCACCATTCACAAGATGCAGAAGCACTTGATCGTAACTATGCAGCACATTTTGCTTTTCTTGATCATTTATTTGGCACGGCAGTCAAATCAGATAAACCGTGGCCATCTGAGTATGGTGTGTTGGGGGATTATGTGCCTAATGGCTTTTGGAAGCAGTTTCGCTTTCCGTTTGTTTGGCGACCAGAAAAGGCAGTGGAAAAGCAAGAAGAGTAAACAAGGCTTACGCACTTCACTAAAATAGTCTTAGGCTGGATTTACCACCCAGCCAAAATCCCTAAACCAACCATAAATGCTGCACCAAAAATAACGGTGAGTTTTTTAAGTAGTGCTTTATTTCCCAATACGGCAATGGCTCCCCATTTAAAAACCAAATTGGCCATAATAGCAATCATGACCAATTGCCAACCTGTATGAGCTTCTAAACGTTGGCCTTCAACCAAACGACCTGTTGATAATGTGATCGCATCAACATCAGTTAAGCCAGAAATCATCGCAATTAAATATAAACTTTGTTGTCCAAACATTTCTTTTGCGGCTGCAACGGCAAAGATAATTCCACCATACAGCAAGCCAAATACAATCGCACTAGTTAGCTCAGCAGGATTATCAGGTTCTGGCAT
Source organism: uncultured Agitococcus sp. (assembly GCF_937920075.1). Taxonomy (GTDB): domain Bacteria; phylum Pseudomonadota; class Gammaproteobacteria; order Pseudomonadales; family Moraxellaceae; genus Agitococcus. Next base: position 5,256 of record NZ_CALETI010000101.1, on the reverse strand, counting down.
GGTATGGGTTTCGCCACTACGACTAAAATATAAAACCACACAAATAACAACCATAATGGCAAATAAGGTTAATAAGGGTGGGGCAATGACACTCGTTGCTGATGGTGAAACGACCATAAACGCGAGGGTGACACGAATTACAGATACCGTCGATGCCAACATAATGGCAATGGCTGCTAAGGAGCTGGTTTCGGGGAGAGTTTTAGTATTACGTGCATAAGAAACGGTAGTGGCTGTGCTCGAAATTAATCCCCCTAAAATACCAGCCAATAACGTGCCTGCTTTATCTTTAAATACCTTATAAGCAGCGTAACCCATCAGACTAATTGCCACAATTAATACCACCATGCGCCAAATATCGTATGGATTTAACACATGAAATGGGCCATAGTTCTGATTGGGTAAAATAGGCAAAATCACTAAGGCAATGGCAACAAAACGCATAATAGCCAAAATATCGCGTTCACCCATTTTGCGAACAAAGTCGTGTAACACGTCTTTCATTTGTAGCAAAACAGCAGTTAATGCTCCAACAACAATGGCAATTGTTGCGTCACCAAACGTTAGATATGCACCAACGATATACATTAATAAAGCAGCTACTTCGGTGGTAATACCCAAGTCTTGATTACTTTTAAAAAGTGCAAATTTGGCACTTAAAATGACAATCGCTAAAGTAATAAAACCAGAAGCTAAAATCCACCCACCAAAATGTTGGGCAACTAAGCCTGTCATTGCACCCATTAGACTAATTAACGGAAAAGTCCGAATACCCGCAAGAGCAGATTCGGCCTTTTCACGTTGTAAGCCAACCAATAAACCTAAACCAAAAGCCGTTGCTAAAATTTGTAAAATGTCATTATTTATCATTAGGTAATGGTCGCCATACTTGGTCAATAAGGGCTTCTAAAGGGAAGAAGTTTTTTTTGTAAGCCATTTTAGGACTACCATCAACCCAATAGCCTAAGTATAAATAATCTAAGCCGATTTGTTTGATATGTTCGATTTGCCATAAAATAGCATATGTTCCAATGCTGCGTTTTTCTAAACGCGCATCGTAAAACGTATAAACAGCAGATAAACCATTTTTTAGCGTATCACAAGTAGCAACAGCGACTAAACGATCCTCTAGCCAAAATTCATATAAATGGGTATCGCTCCAATCTGAAAACAAAAAAGATAAATATTGAGCGACCGAAGGTGGGTACATATCGCCGTCACTATGTCGAGAGCGAATATAGTGAGCATATAAGTCATAATGATGTTGATAATAACCTGCTTTAATACGATGTACTCTTAAATCTTGGTTTTTGTGCCAAACACGTTTTTGTTGTCGATTTTGCTCGAAGTGATGTACGGGAATTCGTACAGAAATGCACGCTTGGCACTGTAAGCATTGTGGCTTATAGATATAGTTTCCACTACGTCTAAACCCATAACTTGATAATTGGTTATAAAGAGGATTGCTCATGACTGCTTCGGGGTCAGCAAATAAAGTAATTGCTTGTTTATTATCTAAATAGCTACAGGCATGAGGAGGGGTAGTAAAAAATTTTAAACCAGAAGCGGTCATAATTGCGAAGCCCCCAAGTTTGTAATAAGTTTTTTATTATTTTAGTCAATTTATTATTTTAAATGAATTAAACAAGAGTAATTTCTTTAGTTGAATGTACTACGTTCTGAAGTACTTGCCAATTAGGTTTTTCAAGGTCTTTATAATCTGTCAGTATGCTTAAAAATTCAGTTCTAGGTATGGTATAAGCACCTAAGCTTAATAAATGATCATTTGGTAATTGACAATCAACAATCGGAAATTGCCACTTAGCACAAATAAACATCAAAAAGGCAAAAGCAACTTTTGAAGCATCTGTGGCTGTACTAAACATAGATTCGCCAAAAAAGAGTTTTCCTAAATTAATACCATATAAACCACCCACTAATTCTCCTTGTTGATTCCATGTTTCTATGGAGTGAGCAACACCCATTTGATGTAATTTGCTATAACTAGCAATAATTTTTTGGTTAATCCATGTTTCATTCGCATAAGTTCGTGGTGCAGCACAACGACGAATAACTTCTGCAAAACAACGATCAACAGTAATGCTATATTTTTCACTCTTTAAAGTTTTTTTCAGGGAGTGTGAGGCTTGATAAAGTTGAGGATTAATCACACAGCGTGGGTCTGGACTCCACCATAATGCAGGAGTGTTACACCAAGGTAATAATGATTTAACATCACTTTCGTTATACCAAGGAAATACGCCTGATTGATAGGCAAGCAATAAGGTTTCTGGTGTGAGATCACCGCCATAAGCCAACAAACCCGATTCGTCAGCATAACGAATGTCAGGAAACTGTTGGCTATGTGGGGGTAAAAAAACTGGCATAATTAAAATTGATAATTAAGGCCTAAACTAAACACGCCTTCTCGCGTATTTTTATCGCCATCATCGTGTTTGTAATCGTGATTAATCGTTAATGCAATCACTTTGGTGATATTTTGTTTAAGCTGATTTTGCATCCGTGAAATGGTGTTATCTTCGCCTGCTTCAACCGTACTTTTATGTAAAAATTTGGTATTTGGTGTAATTTTCCAATCATAATCAAGACTTAACAAGGCAATTGCTTCATCTTTGGCGGGAGCAAAACGTTTTTCGCTGTGTCTAGCACCAGGCCCAGCTTCAACTTTAAAAAAGTGCTTTTCGGTTTTAATGATTTCTTTTCCCAAACCTAAAGACACAAAAGCCTGATACTCTGAGCTACTTAATAAGTCTTTTTCCCATTGAGTGCGTAAAGTAAAAAAGTTACGCTCACCAAAAAAATGTCGGGCTTTATAACTGGCTAAATAACGCTCAGTATCATTAGTTGCTGGTACTTCGTCACGGACACTAATGCCTTCGGCACTCACGGTTTGTACCCAATATGTGCCATTGTAGCTTGCAGAAGTTTTACCTCTAAAAGTTTCTTTACTGCCACTGGTCGATCCCATGCTACTAATATAACCTACGTCAATATTGCCTTTCCATAAATTGTTATTGTCAGCATCGTCGGCATACGAATAAAAGGAAGTAATACTCAGCAGACTAGTTAAGAGTTTTACAAGAGTAGAGTGCATAAATTAAATCACCATCAAAGAAAAGGGCAGATTGTCTGCCCCATCTATTTAAGCACGACGTTTAGGTAAAATTTCTTTTAACTTGTCATGCATCTTCAATATAGCTTCTTCAGTGGTATCCCAACTGATACAGCCATCAGTCACCGACTTGCCGTATTCTAATTGCGATAAATCAGCAGGAATATCTTGGCGACCAAACTTCAAATGGCTTTCAATCATCAACCCGACAATAGATTTGTTGCCTTCTAAAATCTGATTGCTGACATTATCCATGACTAAAGGTTGTAACTCTGGTTTTTTATTGGAATTAGCATGACTACAATCAACCATAATATTAGGGGCGATTTTAGATTTTGCTAATTCTTGCTCAGCTAAAGTTACCGATACTGAGTCATAATTAGGTTTGCCATCACCACCGCGTAACACAACATGACCGTAAGCGTTGCCTGTAGTGTTAATAATAGCCACTTGGCCTTGACTATTAATGCCTAAAAAACTATGTGGATTTTGCACACTTAATAAAGCATTAATGGCTACTTTTAAGCCGCCATCTGTACCATTTTTAAAGCCTACAGGCGAAGACAAACCACTAGACATTTCACGATGTGTTTGTGATTCTGTGGTACGTGCACCAATGGCTGACCAAGAAATTAAATCGTGCATATATTGTGGTGACATGGGGTCTAAGGCTTCTGTAGCACAAGGTAAACCCATCTCATTCAAATCAAGTAATAATTGGCGACCAATATGTAGGCCTTTTTGAATGTCGAAAGAGTCATTCATGTCTGGGTCATTAATTAAACCTTTCCAACCTACCGTAGTGCGTGGTTTTTCAAAATAAACGCGCATCACTAAATATAAGGTATCTTTGACCTTTTCTGATAAGACTTTTAAGCGTTGTGCGTATTCTTTGGCAGCATTGGTATCATGAATAGAGCAAGGGCCAACCACTAAAAATAAACGATGATCTTTGCCATCTAAAATATTACGAATAGTTTGGCGACCTTCAACAACGGTTTTTGCAGCGACATCAGATAAAGGAATATCCGCTTTTAATGCTGCGGGAGTAATTAAAATTTCTGTAGAGCGTACATTGACGTCTTCTATTTGCATCTCAATAGTCATATTAAATGCCATTTGTTAAAATCCGATAGAGCATTCGATTGTAGCAAAGATTTGTTAAAAAACATGAATAAATAACCACAAAAAATAGTCTTTTTATTGTTTAAAAGTAAAAAGCCACCTAATTTGTAACAAAAAATAATTAAATATTAAGTAATAATCTGTTACAAATGCTTTATCTATCATGTAAATGTGATTGTATATCGGAAGTTAGCTGTTTTGTTGTCAAAAAAGACTATAATAAATAGCCAACCTTAAAATGTTAAAATTGGAGAAAATTATGCGTTCATTGGCTGTTGCAGCGTTAGCTGCTAGTGTTGCAGTGACAGGTTGTACAACTAATCCATATACGGGTGACAAACAAGCAAGTAAAGCAGCTTGGGGTGCAGCAATCGGTGCTTTATCGGGTGCTGCTGTAGGTGCGGCAACAGGCGATAACAAAAAAGATCGTCGTGAGCGTGCTTTAAAAGGCGCAGCGATTGGTGGTGTTGTTGGCGGTGGGGTTGGTGCATACATGGATGCCCAAGAAAAGAAACTCCGTGAAAAATTACAAAGCACAGGTGTTGGTGTTAAGAAAAATGCTGATGGCTCTATTGAGTTAATTATGCCAGGCAACATTACTTTCCCAACGGGTCAAAGTGCCATTAAGCCAGACTTCTTTGATACTTTAAACAGTGTTGCTTTAGTATTAAAAGAATATAACAAAACATCAATTACTGTTTCTGGTCATACAGACAATGTTGGTAAAGATGATTTAAACCAAAAATTGTCTCAAGATCGTGCTAACTCTGTTGCGCAATATTTATCTAGCCAAGGTGTGGATGGTGGTCGTATTAGTGCAGTAGGTAAAGGTAAATCTGAGCCAATTGCTGATAATGCCACTGAAAATGGCCGTGCACAAAATCGTCGTGTTGAAATTACCATCAATCCGCCAGAGTCTGTGTAACGAATACCTAAAAAATAAGGGTTACACACTGTATATGAAAAATCTATCTAAACCTACTTATTTAGGTTGTTTT
>NZ_CALETI010000100.1 GCF_937920075.1 uncultured Agitococcus sp. | reverse complement strand
CAGGTGTTTGTTGCCAAGCATCAAAGCGTTGTTGTGCTTGAGTAAATAAAAGTTCTATATCAGGCAGATGGTGATAATAAATAGTGCCTAATAAACGATGTTTATCAACAGGGCTATGAACGGTGCTAACAATTTGTTCGTCAGTATTTTGGGTAACTCCTGCTTCCCATGTGTGATGTTGAAATTTAATGAGGCTCTCACGTAATTGCGAAAGTTTGGGAATATCTGTCCAACTAAAGCCCTGACTATTTTCACGGGGTAAAAATAAATCTTTGGGTTTAGCTAATTTGGGGTGTGGAGCAATTTGTTGTGCTGTTAGGGCTAAAACAGGATCTTGGCATAAATTTTCACTGTTAATGTGTGGATTTGCCAATTGATTAACAAAGGATTGTGAACTGCCATTTTCAAGTAAACGACGTACTAAATAGGGTAATAAGGTATTAAATTCGCCTATAGGGGCATATAAACGGGTTGGGCGAGGGCATTGACGATGAAAAGAATCATGTACGGCTTCACCCATGCCCACTAAACGTTGAATTTCATAACGTTGATTTAAATCGGTAGCGACAGTTTCTAGCCATGCAAGGGTGTGCGCATTGTGGGTAGCAAATTGAGGCCAAAATTGATCAGGGTGTTTAAGCAATAAATAAGCACAACTTAAATAACAGACATCGGTATGTAGTTTTCGGGTAAAAACGGGATAATCACTTAAGCCTAATTGTTGGGCGCGTTTAATTTCACTATCCCAATAAGCGCCTTTGACTAACCGAATCGGGATTTTTTTGCCTTGTTTTTGTGCAAGTCGTTGTAGCCAACGAAGCACCGCAGGTGCACGTTTTTGGTAGGCTTGTACTGCTAAACCTAGACCCTGATAGTTTTTAAACTCGTCATGGCAAAAAACTTCGGCAAAAATAGCTAAGCTCAGTTCTAATCGTTCAGATTCTTCGGCATCAAAAGTCACTGGAATATTGGCTTCAGCGGCAAAACGAATTAAGTGAATAAGCTTTGGTACTAGCTCTTGTTGTAGTTGCGCCCAACAACGCGCCTCATAGCGTGGATGCAAAGCCGATAATTTAATCGAAATACTGTCACGATTAAAAATATCATCACCATGTTCGTGGTTAGACAGATTTTCTAAAGCTTGTTGATAACTACGCAAATAATGTTGTGCTTCATCCATGGTTTGAGCTGCTTCGCCCAAGCAATCAAATGAATATAAAAATTGGTTTTGGCGTTGAGCTAAGGCGGCTGGAATGGTTTCGGCCATAACAAATTGTTTAGCCAATAAATGAATACCGGTACTTAAGGCAGGGCGCAGCATACCATCACCCATTTTTAGTAATAATTGATGCCATTTGTCGGGTGCATTTTCGGCTTCAATAAATTTTTTGGCTTGATTAAGGGCTTTACTTGCCCATGTCATTGCCGCAGATTGTTTGATGGAAGAGCTTTGCCAATTTGCTTGGGGTAATAAACCATTAATCAGCTCATTCCGTGATTGTGCATCAGGAATGCGTAATAAGGCTTCAGCAAGGCTTAATAAAATTCGACCTTCTTGGCTGTCTAAACGATATTGCTGTAAAAATTCACTAAATAAAGGATGATGACTATGTCGAGCAGATTCAATTAAACGAGTCGCTAAACCGTGGACACGCTCCCTTTGTTCTTGGGTCAGACTAGCCTGTGCAAAAATAGCTGACATGACTAAGGCTTCATCAGCCAAATAACTATCACGTAAGGCCGAAAAGTCATGAGCAAATTCCGGTAAATCGTTTAAAGGCAACATAATCATCACTCCTGATTGAAAAAATTACCATCTGTCACTAACTATAGCAGGGCTTAGTCATTGCTTTGCAATGAGTGGATAAAAACATTAAAAATGAATGTATACACACAAATAAGCAATAGCCGCCTAAGACGCAAAAAGTTAAAATGTATCTATTCACAACTCAATCACGTTATTTAGGATATTCATTTGATGAATAATTTAATTGATAATGCCGCTAAACAATTAGTTAAACAACATTTAGACCATTTACACACTCCTGAAGAAGCACAGTTGAGTCCTGAGCGTAAGGCCGAATTAATTGCTAAAATTAAACGCTTATTAAAAGAAAAAGATGCTGTGTTAGTCGCACATTATTACACTAGCAATGATTTACAAGCACTTGCCGAAGAAACGGGTGGCTGTGTTTCTGACTCTTTAGAAATGGCACGTTTTGGCAACCAACATCCAGCAAAAACCTTAGTGGTCGCGGGTGTAAAATTTATGGGCGAAACGGCAAAAATTCTTAACCCCGAAAAACGGGTATTAATGCCTACCTTAGAAGCGACTTGCTCTTTGGATTTAGGTTGTCCTGTCGAAGAATTTAGTGCTTTTTGTGATGCCAATCCTGACTATACCGTCGTTGTTTATGCCAATACTTCTGCTGCCGTTAAAGCGCGTGCAGATTGGGTCGTCACATCTAGTATTGCCGTTGATGTTGCCGAGCATTTAGCCGCACAAGGCAAAAAAATTATTTGGGCACCCGATAAACATTTAGGTAGCTATGTACAAAAAGTGACAGGCGCAGAGATGTTGTTGTGGGATGGTGCTTGTATTGTCCATGAAGAATTTAAAGCGCGTGGTGTATTGGATTTAAAAGCCGTTTATCCTGATGCGGGCATTTTGGTGCATCCTGAATCACCCGAAGCTGTAATGGACATTGCTGATGCGGTTGGTTCGACTTCTCAATTAATTAAAGCTTCGCAAACCTTGCCTAATCCACGTTTTATTGTCGCTACTGATCGCGGCATTTTTTATAAAATGAAACAGGCCAGCCCTGACAAAGAGTTTATTGAAGCACCGACCGCAGGTAATGGCGCAACCTGTCGTTCGTGTGCGCATTGTCCGTGGATGGCAATGAACGAACTAGAAAATCTAGCCCATGTTTTAGAAACAGGCGAACAAGAAGTGTTTGTTGATTCGGCATTAATTCCACAAGCATTAGTGCCTTTGCAACGAATGTTAGATTTTGCTAAGTCAAAACGCTGATAAAATAAGCAGTCAATCAAAGAGTTGAAAAAAAAAGTTGACGAGAGGGACTGATATTTATAATATACAGCCCTCGCTGATGCAGACAAAATCAAGTCGGTGAGTCAAGTAGTCGGGGCGTAGCGCAGTCTGGTAGCGCATCTGTTTTGGGAGCAGAGGGTCGTAGGTTCAAATCCTACCGTCCCGACCATTTTAAGTCAAATGAGCCTCGCGCTCGTAGCTCAGTTGGATAGAGCATCGGCCTTCTAAGCCGAGGGTCGCAGGTTCGAATCCTGCCGGGCGCGCCATGTGTCCAGCCAAAAAAATCTCTCTATGGTGGTTGTAGCTCAGTTGGTAGAGCCCCGGATTGTGATTCCGGTTGTCGTGGGTTCGAGCCCCATCATCCACCCCAATCCTCTTGTTAAATTCTTAAAAATATTACCTTCTGTCAGTTTTTTTGATTTTTCTATTTACTTTTCTAAAATATTTTAGTATATAGCCGCTCCTTGTATTGATGGCTTAACTTGTATTGTGAGCTGTTTTACGAAGATGCATAAAGATTAAGAGGTGACTATGTCTAGTGGCAAATCAGAAGACTTTGAGTTAGATGATGCTTTTGATGAAGAGTCGAGTGGTGACTTTGACAATGACGATGTCAGTAAAAGTAATAATGTTAAAAACTCTTTAACTAAGCGTCGTGTCATTGATGATATTTTAGAAGAGCGTCGTTTGCAGCGTAAAATCAAAGATTATGATTACGATTTAGACGATGATGATGACAAATAAAGAAAACCCGTGAAAACGGGTTTTTTTGTGGAAAAATTAAGGTTTGATCTCACTAATCACTGTAAATTCATCAATAATCTGTTGGTTGATATTTTTAAAGTAAAATTTGGCTTTATTGGCCTGTTTATCAACATTAAACGTGGCAAATAAAGCACCTGATGTTGAATTTGGCACACAGACAGGATCTAAAGCCAAACAAGTTTTGGCATAAATTTTTGCCCAATGTTGGCCTGATTGACGTTGAATACGCTCATCAATACCACCTAAGCCTGATACAAACACAAAGCTTTTACTTTTGCTGAGCTTTAAGGTGTTTTCTTTATTCTCAATCGTTTGCTGCTGCATATTATTGAGTAAATAGCTCCGTGAATAAGAGTGTTCGTGACCCGTTGCAATGATTGCTCCCTGTAAACGTGCTGTTTCATAAACTTGCCAGCCTGTTTCGTCAATCTTGCCACCTGCTTGCATGGCTTGTTGGTTTTTATGCCATGCAGCGACACGCCAAATTGCGTTGCTTTGTTGTAATTGTTGCGCCAAATATTGATTATGCGTATCCGCGTTGCCTTTGGTGCCAATACCAATCATAACCACAGTTAAACCTTTATAGACAGTCGTTGATTGTTCGCCTAATTCTCCTTGCCATGACAGGCCGATACGTGCCATCCGTTGTTTAAGCAGTTGTTGATATTCTGGCCATTTGTCTAAATCATGGTTGCCAATCACGGCAAAATAAGGAAAGTTTTTGCCTAAAATTTGATTAATTTGCTCATCCCATGCTTGTGGTTGGTTGTAGTAATCAAAATCACCTAAATGAATAACCGCTTGTGCGCCTTCTTGTTTTATCAATTGCAAAACTTGTTGAGATTTCAGGCCTAAACCTTGATCACCAATAAACGCCACCTTGAAGTTGGGAGGAGTGGTGATTGTTGATAATTTTTTAGCTTGGCCATAAGCAAAGCTAATGTTTAAACAGACAAACAGAAGTAGGCTATGACGCAAAAATTGAGCTGATAACATGGTTGTGATCAAATAGTTGTTGTTGTCGAGTTTTAATATAGGACTTAGGTTTTTCACCGAAATTAGTGCGTAAGTCCTAAATAATAGTCACAAAAATTGTCTGATTGATGATTTTCGCGTACTATTTTGACCTTAGAAAATAATACCGTACTTTATTAATTTGCGCTGATTCTTTCTAATAGATGATTCATTAATTTAATAACTTTAGCATTCGCATTTTTCATACCGAGACCTCCTTTATGAGCTTTGTCCATTTGCGCTTACACAGTGAATTTTCCTTGGTAGATTCTATCGTACGCATTGGTGATGCCGTCAAAGCGTGTCAAAAAGCCAATATGCCCGCTTTGGCGTTGACGGATTTAAGTAATTTTTATGGTTTGGTAAAGTTTTATAAAGCGGCACAAGGTAAGGGTGTCAAGCCGATTTTTGGTGCAGATTTATGGCTGGCCGAAGACAATGGTAATCATTATCTCGTCACTGTCTTGGCGATGAATGAAAAAGGCTATTTTAATTTAATTGAAGTGATTTCCCAAAGTTTTATTCAGGGGCAGCAATTAGGCAAAGCGATTGTGCAACGGGAATGGCTTGAGCAAAACCAAGTAGGCTTAATTGTTTTATTAGGCAAACAAAGTTATGTCGGTTCGTTGTTGTTAGGTGCAGATGCCAGTTCGGCTATTCCTGTGTTGCAGCAGTGGCAAAGCATTTTTACCGATCGATTATACTTAGAATTACAACGTACAGGTCGTACAGGTGACGAAGCCTTTGTCCATGCGGCGGTTGATTTAGCGACAAAAACCGATTGTCCTGTGGTGGCAACCAATGATGTACGCTTTTTAACGCCTGATGATTTTGAGGCGCATGAAGTACGGGTGTGTATTGCCCAAGGTTATGTGTTGGGTGATCCCAAACGCCCGCGTGATTATAGTGTAGAGCAGTATCTCAAAACGCCCGAACAAATGATTGAGCTGTTTAGTGATATTCCCGAAGCGATTGCAAATACCCTAGAAATTGCCAAACGTTGCTCGGTGGGTTTACGTTTGGGTAAAAGTTTTTTGCCCAATTATCCTATCCCTGAAGGCATGACGATGGATGAGTTTTTCATCCAAATTTCGCGTGAAGGTTTAGAAGAGCGTTTACTGAGTTTATTAGATAAAACGCAACCAAACTACGAACAGCAATATAAAATTTATCATGACCGCTTAGACTTTGAGTTAAAAATTATCAATCAAATGGGTTTCCCTGGTTACTTTTTGATTGTGATGGACTTTATTGCATGGGCAAAAAATAACGGTGTCCCTGTTGGGCCGGGTCGTGGTTCGGGGGCTGGTTCTTTGGTGGCCTATTCGCTCAAAATTACCGACTTAGACCCCTTAAAATATGATTTGCTCTTTGAGCGTTTTTTGAATCCAGAACGGGTGTCGATGCCTGACTTTGATATCGACTTTTGTATGGATGGTCGAGACCGCGTGATTGATTATGTGGCCAATCACTATGGTCGTGAAGCGGTTTCGCAAATTATTACTTTTGGTACGATGGCCGCCAAAGCGGTGGTACGAGATGTTGCGAGAGTGCAAAGTAAATCGTATGGTTTGGCCGATAGAATTTCTAAATTAATTCCAAAAACACCGGGGATTTCACTCGAAGAGGCGCGTAAAGAAGAAGCCTTGCTCAATGATTTGTTAAGTAATCCTAGCGAGCGTGATTATGAAGATGCCAACGAAATTTGGGAAATGGCATTAAAGCTAGAAGGCATTACGCGCGGAGTGGGTAAACACGCGGGTGGTGTATTGATTGCACCTGGGAAGTTGACCGATTTTACCGCCGTTTATTGTGATGAAGAAGGAAAGTGGGTTAGTCAGTTTGATAAAGATGACGTTGAACAGGTTGGCTTAGTCAAGTTCGACTTTTTGGGTTTGCGTACTTTAACGATTATTGATTGGGCGTTGGTAAATATTAATGCCAAACGCCAAGCCCTTGGCCAAGAGCCATTGGATATTAATAATATTCCCTTAGATGACTATAAAACCTATCAATTATTACAAGAGGGGCGTACTACCGCTGTGTTCCAGTTGGAATCGCGCGGTATGAAAGAGCTGTTAAAAAAGCTTAAACCGTCTTGTTTTGAAGATATTATCGCCTTGGTGGCTTTGTATCGCCCTGGCCCATTGGAATCGGGCATGGTTGATGACTTCTGTAACCGTAAACATGGCCGCGCTAAGGTGGCGTACCCTGACGAAACCTATCAACATGACTGTTTAGAGCCAATCTTAAAACCCACTTATGGCGTTATTGTTTATCAAGAACAGGTCATGCAAATTGCTCAGGAAATGGCAGGATACTCGCTCGGTGGCGCGGATATGTTGCGTCGAGCGATGGGTAAAAAGAAACCTGAAGAAATGGCCAAAGAGCGCGTTAAATTTATGGCAGGGGCAACAGGCAAAGGCATTGATGCCGACCTTGCTGGTCATATCTTTGATTTGATGGAAAAATTTGCGGGTTATGGTTTTAACAAATCACACTCGGCGGCTTATGCTTTAGTGTCTTATCAAACGGCATGGTTAAAACAACATTATCCTGCCGAATTTATGGCCGCGGTACTTTCTGCTGAGATGCACAACACCGACAATGTCGTGACCTTTATTGAAGAATGCCGCACCATGGGGCTGCCGATTGTCTCACCCGATGTCAATCATTCTAATTATAAATTTGTGCCACTTAACGAAACCATTGTTTATGGTTTAGGGGCAATTAAAGGTGTGGGTGAAGGGCCAATTGAGTCGATTATTGCCGCGCGTAAAGAGGGCGACTTTAAGGACTTATTTGATTTTTGCCGGCGTATTGATTTGCGTAAAGCCAATAAGCGTACCCTTGAAGCGTTGATTAAAGCAGGGGCAATGGACAACATGAGTGGTGTTCATCGTGCCTCAATTATGGCCACCTTGAGTGAAGCAGTTAAAGCGGCGGAACAGCAAAATCGTAATCAAAATGCAGGGATGATGGACCTGTTTGGTGAAGTCGTTGAAGCAACACCCAATAATCAATATATTTCGGCTTTAGTGTGGACAGATGACGAACGTTTACAAGGTGAAAAAGACACCCTTGGCTTATATTTAACAGGTCATCCGATTGACCAATATTATGATGAGTTAAAACGCCATGTTGCCTGTAAATTGTGTGATTTGCAGCCAACCCGTCGTGGTCAAAGTATCACCATCACAGGCTTGATTATGGATGTACGCATCTTTAAAGGGCCGCGTGGTACTCGAGCCATTTTATTATTAGATGACCGTAGTGGTCGGGTGGAAGCCAGTGTCTTTGGTGAATTATACGAACAAGTTAAACAGTTGTTAGTCGTTGATAATGTCATTATTTTAGATGCCGAAGTTAGCCCTGATGAATTTAAAGGCGGTTTACGAGTCACAGGCAAAAAAGTTTATTCTTTGTTAGACGCTCGTTTAAATAGTATTCGTAGTCTTGAATTAGCATTAGCGATAAATAATTTATCAGGAGCTGCTGTCCAAGAATTAAAACAGTTATTATTACGCTTTTTACCCAATGGCGAACAAAAAGGCATAAACTTGAGTTTACGTTGTCAGCATAGCAGTGCGACGGCTGTGTTACAGTGTGGCTCAAATTGGCGTATTTATCCGCACGATGACTTGTTAAAACGCTTAAAACAAGTTTATGGTACGCAAGCAGTGCGTTTAGTGTATTAATTGGAACATTTACATGAACCCAAATTATTTGGATTTTGAGCAACCGATTGCCGAATTAGAAGGGCAGATTCAAGGTTTACAAGCCTTAGCTAACAGCAATAGCTCTTTGCAATTAGGCGATGAGATTCGACGTTTAGAACAAAAAAGCTTGTCAATGACCGAGCAAATCTTTGCTAATTTAAATGCTGCCCAAGTGACTCAATTAGCACGTCATCCAAAACGCCCTTATACCTTAGATTATATTGAGCATTTGTTTACCGATTTTGATGAGTTGCATGGTGATCGTACCTTTGCTGATGATGCGGCAATTGTTGGTGGTTTAGCCCGTTTTCAAGGTGAACCTGTCATGGTAATTGGCCATCAAAAAGGACGTGATGTGCGTGAACGCAGCAAGCGTAATTTTGGTATGCCTAACCCTGAAGGCTATCGTAAAGCCTTGCGTTTAATGGAAATGGCCGAACGTTTTAAATTACCGATTTTTACTTTTATTGATACACCAGGTGCTTATCCAGGTATTCAAGCCGAAGAGCGTGGCCAAAGTGAAGCGATTGCTAAAAATTTAGCTGTGATGTCACGTTTAAAAGTACCGATTATTTGTACCGTCATTGGTGAAGGTGGTTCAGGTGGTGCATTGGCGATTGGTGTTGGTGATGCTTTAGTGATGTTGCAATATAGCGTCTATTCGGTAATTTCACCCGAAGGATGCGCTGCCATTTTATGGAAAACCCCCGACAAAGCCGCTGCTGCTGCCGAAGCAATGGGCTTAACCGCACCACGTTTACAACAATTAGGTTTTGTTGACGAATTGGTATCTGAGCCCTTGGGTGGCGCACATCGTGACCCTATTTTAATGGCTGATACCTTGCGTAAAACCTTAGTGAAACAGCTCAAACGTTTACGTGGTATGGACGAAAAAACTTTATGTGAGCGTCGTTTAGAACGTATTATGAGTTATGGAATTTTGTAGAGGAGAACGTAAATGTTAGCTTTATCATTATCTCAAGCCAAACTACATTTGTCGCAAGCGATTGCTGAAGCAGAACGTCAGCATCAGCCTGTATTTATTTCTAGTCATGGCAAAGTTAAAGCCGTGTTATTGTCAATACATGATTATCAACAGACACAAAATCAAATAAATTTTGCTGAACGCTTGCAGGCATGGCGTGATAGTTATGCTCAAGATCTGCTAATAGATGACGATATATTTACCCAAACTCGTAGTCCTGAGCAAGGTCGAGACTTTTCATGGTGACAGCGATAAAATGGTTACTGGATACCAATATTATTTCTGAGGCTATTAAACCAATTCCTGATAGCAACGTGATAAATAATTTAACATTGTATAGTTATCAAATAGCGATAGCTGCACCAGTATGGCATGAACTTAATTATGGATTGTTGCGTTTGCCTGATGGGAAGCGCAAAGAAATGGTTAAAAAGTATTTAGAAAATGTGGTGAGTACCTTAACTATTTTGCCTTATGATGATGTTGCAGCAAAATGTCACGCCGAGTTACGCAGTATAGCTCAGGCTAAAGGCCAAATTATACCTTTTGTTGATGGACAAATAGCAGCAATTGCCATAAGCCACAACTTAACATTGGTTACGCGTAATCTGCAAGATTATCGAATGATTGAAGATTTAAAAATTAGCAACTGGTTTAGTACCTAAATGCTATCTACGGTTACAAAATTTCTCACCCAACACCTAAACCCAAACATCCAACGTTTAGTCATCGCTTATAGTGGTGGCGTTGACTCGCACGTTTTATTAGATATGGTTGTGCAAGTACAACAACTTCACCAACGTCCAATTAAAATTATTCATGTGCATCATGGTTTAAGCCAATATGCTAATGATTGGGCGAATCACGTTGAGCAAGTTGCTCAAGCTTATAACGTGGACTATGTCATTAAACGAGTCAGCGTTAACCAACAACAAGCTAGTCTAGAAGATGCCGCTCGCCAAGCACGTTATCAAGCCATTAACCAAGAGTTAGTGATAGGGGATGTGTTGTTATTAGCTCATCATCAACAAGATCAAGCCGAAACTTTTTTATTGCGTCTAATGCGTGGCTCAGGTGTAACAGGCTTGGCGGCGATGAAAGATAGCAATGTTGTGCCATTTAATCGATTAACGATTCCCGCATGGCGGCCTTTATTGACGGTTAATAAAAGCCAAATTTTAGCCTATGCCCAACAACGTCAATTAAACTGGATTGAGGATGACTCCAATACGGATGAACGTTTAAACCGTAATTATTTGCGTCATCAGGTGATTTCTACGTTGCAACAGCGTTGGCCACAAACCGTTGAGCGAGTGAGTGCGGCCAGTCAACGTTTGCAAGAAGCTGAGCAATTATTACAAGATTTAGCTGAAATGGATTATCAGCAAGTTAAAGATCAAGCCAATTCGTTAAATATTACGCGCTTAGCCCAGTTGTCAGACGCGAGACGTCATAATGTATTGCGCTATTGGCTACAACAATTAGGCTTTAATTTGCCTGACTATCAACAGTTAGCGAAATTATGGACAGAAGTGTGCTTGGCTAAAGAAGATGCACAACCGATGTACTATTGGCCTCATGTCGAGGTACGTCGTTATCGACAACAATTGTTTGCCATGTCACCATTAACCAACTTTAATCGTGATGAGCAAAAATGGATTAACAAACAGCAAGCCATACAATTAGCAACAGGCGAGCTTATTGAGCCTCAACAAATACAGGCTTTGATAAAAGCGGAATATTGGCAAACAGGGCAAATTAGTATTGCTTATCGGCAAGGTGGTGAAAAAATTCGGCCTGTAGGGCGACAACATCACCATGATTTAAAAAAACTGTTACAAGCCGAAGGTGTTCCCACATGGCAAAGGGAACGTATTCCGTTAATCTATATCAATCAGCAATTAGCCATTGTTTGGGGCTATTGGGTGGCGGCTGAGTTTGCTAATTAAAATTTTCCAAAGGAAATTATTGTGTTTTTAAAAGTTATTGTCAGTACAGTGTTGTTAACCTTAGCGGCATGTAGCACTACCCCCACGCCTGATCCGCGTTTTACCAAACCAACACCCGAACCCATCATTCCTGCACAGGTTATTTTGACCGACAAGCAAATAGTTGGCTTGGAAGATACTATGTGGCAATTAACGGCTTTAACCAAAAGTTTAAATGCCAATCAAATTCAAGATGGTGCATTTTTAAATTTTCAATCAACAGGCAAGCGCATTAAAGGAAGTACGGGCTGTAATCGTTTAATGGCTAATTATCGCGTGCAAGATAATTTTTTAAAGTTGAGTGAAATTAGTAGC
>NZ_CALETI010000099.1 GCF_937920075.1 uncultured Agitococcus sp. | reverse complement strand
AATACCCACCAATAAAAAAACTATTTTCAAACCCACATATTGGTAACAGTGTTGCAAGGAATAGCCATGAATAATCTCCCCAAATTTCAAGAAGAATACAGTGCCAAAATTCCTGCATTAACTTTGTTGGTATCACTGGGCTGGAACTTCTTATCGCCAGCGCAAGCACTCGCCTCAAGAGAGCATAAAACCAGTAATGTAGTCCTAAAAAATATTTTACGCGAAGAATTAAAAAAACGTCATTTTCAGTATGCAGGTAAAGACTATCCCCTCAGTGAAAAAGCCATTGATACCTTGTTGTCAGAAGTGTGCAATCCAGCTCTAAATGAAGGTTTAGGCGTGGCTAATGAGCGTATTTATAATCATATGCTGTACGGTATTACCGTTACCGAGTTTGTAGATGGTAAAAAAGCCAGTGTCACGATTCCTTTAATAGATTGGGCTAACTTCGCTAATAATCGTTTTGATTTTACCGAAGAATTTAGTGTTTTACGCGAGAACGGACTGGATTCGCGCCGTCCTGATATTGTTTGTTTTGTGAATGGCTTACCTTTAGTGGTAATAGAAGCCAAGCGGCCAGATGGTCATGCAGGTAAAGCTCCCACCATTGCCGAAGGTATTTCGCAGTCATTGCGTAATCAGCGTCATGATGAGATTCCTTCCTTGTTTGCTTATACGCAACTGTTGTTATCTATTAACGGCATAGAAGGGCGTTACGGCACAACCTTAACCAAGGAAAAATTTTGGGCAGCATGGCGCGAAGAAGACATTAGCGATGCTGCTATGTATGCCATTAAAAATACCAAGCTCAATATCAATCAACTTAATACGCTATTTTCTTATCGCCCCGTAGCCGATAGAAAGTGGTATGAGCAGCTTGTGGCTGGTGGTGAGTTGATGGTGACGGAGCAAGACCGCCTACTCATTAGCTTACTGCAACCGTCTCGCTTATTAGAGATGGTGCGTTATTTTGTGTTGTTCGATAAAAAAGTCGGCAAGATTATTGCGCGTTATCAGCAAGTATTCGGCATTAAGCGGCTGATTGAGCGTATCAATCAGCAACGACCCGATGGTGGACGAGAAGGCGGTGTGATTTGGCACACGACAGGGTCAGGTAAATCGTTCACGATGGTATTTTTATCGAAAGCCTTAATTTTGCATGACAGTCTTAAAAAGTGCCGCATTATTGTTGTCACTGACCGTATTGACCTAGAAAGTCAATTAAGTAAGACATTTGCCTCTGGTGGAGAGTTAGCCAGTAAAAAAGACCGTGAAGAAGCACTCGCCACATCGGGCAGAGGCTTGGCCGAAAAAATTGGCAAAGGTCAGGAGCGTATTGTTTTTTCTTTAGTACAAAAATTTAATACTGCCGCTAAATTGCCAGAATGCTATAACGACAGCCCCGATATTATTGTGCTGATTGATGAAGGTCATCGTAGTCAAGGTGGAGAAAATCATATCCGTATGAAACAAGCCTTACCGAAAGCTGCTTTTGTTGCGTTTACGGGGACACCTTTACTCAAAGAAGATAAAACCACCAATAAATTTGGCGCAATTGTTCATGCTTACACCATGCAACGTGCGGTCGAAGATAAAACCGTTACGCCATTATTATATGAAGAGCGTATTCCTGATTTAGATGTCAACGAACGCGCCATTGATACATGGTTCGACCGTATCACCGCTAATTTAAGCGAAGAACAACGTACCGATCTTAAACGCAAGTTTGCCAAAAAAGGCCAAATCTATCAGTCCGAAGACCGCATTCGTTTAATTGCACTCGATATAGCAGAACACTTCACCAAGAACATAGAGGAAGGACTAAAAGGCCAAATTGCCTGTGATAGCAAGATTTCGGCTATCAAGTACAAACAGTTTTTAGATGAAGCAATGGCTATTTTAGAGCCAGAACAACAGTTTGAAACGGCTGTTGTTATTTCCGCACCCGATACTCGTGAAGGCAATACCGATGTTGATGAAAAATCTATGCCTCTAGTCAGTAAATGGTGGAAAGATAATGTTGGTTCACAAGATGAGTCCGTTTATACCAAACAGGTAATAGATCGGAAGAGCACACGTCTGAACTC
>NZ_CALETI010000098.1 GCF_937920075.1 uncultured Agitococcus sp. | reverse complement strand
TCGTTACTGGCATTTTTAGCGATTATCACATTGATCTTGAAAACTTGGTTAGAAATACGTCAAGACAATGAATATCAATCTAACCAAGATCAACCAAGTCACTAAGGAATGAACACATGAGTATTCAAGTTAAAAATATTGAAAAAAACTTCGGTGCATTCCATGCACTCAAAAATATATCTTTAGACTTTCCTGAAGGTGAATTGGTTGCGTTACTTGGCCCTTCAGGCTGTGGTAAGACGACTCTACTACGCATCATCGCGGGTTTAGAATCTGCTGATCATGGTCAGGTTCTTCTTGAAGGTGAAGATGCGACCAATATTCATGTCCGTGAACGCCAAGTTGGTTTTGTATTTCAGCATTATGCTTTATTTCGCCACATGACTGTGTTTGACAATATCGCTTTTGGTTTACGTGTTCGCCCACGTGCAACACGCCCATCAGAAGCCGAAATTAAAAAACGTGTCACACGCTTACTAGACTTGGTTCAACTGGGTTTCTTAGCTGATCGTTACCCTGCTCAACTTTCAGGTGGACAACGTCAACGTATTGCTATTGCTCGTGCCTTATTAAAAAATGCACCTATTCTGATTTTGGATGAAGCAACCTCTGCTTTAGACAATGAGTCTGAATTTTATATTCAAGAAGCTTTAGAAACGGTGATGAAAAACCGCACAACCTTGGTAATTGCCCATCGTTTATCCACGGTAGAAAAAGCCGATTTGATTGTGGTTTTAGAAGCGGGGCGTGTCATTGAACAAGGCACTCACCAAGAGTTATTGGCTAAAGGAGGCATGTATGCTCAGCTACATAGCCGTCATTTTGCTGATGAAGGTGACTTGCCAACATGAGTCAGGCTTTAGTTAAGGCATGGTATCAGGGGCATTGGGCGTTAACCTTGTTAAAGCCTTTGTCGTTGTTATATCGTGCCATAACCACTGTGCGCCGCTTTGCCTATCAGCAAGGTTATTTAGCCAGTCAGCGTTTTGATTTGCCTGTGATTGTGGTGGGAAATATCACCGCAGGTGGCACAGGAAAAACGCCTCTGACTTTAGCCATTGTCGATTATTTAAAACAGCAAGGCTATCGTCCTGCCATTGTCAGTCGTGGTTATGGCGGACAAACGCAATATCCTGCTCTAGTGACTGAACAAAGTACCGCGCAGCAAGTGGGTGATGAACCCTTATTAATGTTTTTACAAAGTCGAGTGCCTGTTGTTGTTGCCCCAAAACGAGCTGAGGCCGTCGCTTATTTACAAGATAGGCAATTGGCTGATGTGATAGTCTGTGATGATGGTTTGCAGCATTATGCTTTAGCACGAGATATTGAAATTGTCGTGATTGATGGGACGCGCGGCTTGGGTAATGGCAAATTATTGCCAGAAGGGGCCTTACGCGAGCCGCCAAGTCGGTTAAACAGTGTGGATTTAATTGTTGTTAATGGTCAAGGTTACACTCACTCACCAGCTTTTCAGATGAATTTGCAGCCAAGCGCATGGCAATTAGTGGGAAACTTCTTAAATAAAGAATCCCCTCAACCGCCTCAAACGATTCATGCAGTGGCAGGTATTGGTAATCCGGAACGGTTTTTTAAACAGTTAGAGCAGCAAGGGTTTACGGTGATTAGACACGCCTTTGTTGACCATCATCAATTTACGGCTCAAGATTTAGCCTTTGATGATGAATTGGCGATTGTGATGACGGCAAAAGATGCGGTGAAATGTCAAACTTTTG
>NZ_CALETI010000097.1 GCF_937920075.1 uncultured Agitococcus sp. | reverse complement strand
GGACGTTTGATTTCGGTCATTTCTAAGCCAACATCTGCCATTTTCATTTCTAACAAGGGACGAGGCTCTTTGCGCTCTACTAAAGCAGTCATTGCTGCTTGATAAGCTTTTTGTGCGCCAGCAATATCACCATTTGCTTTTAACAAATCTCCACGCAATTCTTCACGACTAGGCGTAAATGCTGGATTAGTATCGGCTGCCAATAATGCCAAAGCAGCTTTATTGTCACCTTTTTCAGACAAAACCATCGCCAAGCGAATAGTGGCAATACTTTTTAAACCTTCATCACCTTTTTCTTGATTAAGCACAAAACGCAAATGTTTTTCGGCTTCTTTATAGTCTTTTAATTCAATAGCACGTTTAGCCAACAAAAATGCAGCATTTGTTGCATAAGGTGTTTTACTAAATTCTTGCATTAACTTTTGACCTTCACGTTGCAAATCAGTATTTGCTGCTTTGTCATCTGAGTTTGCAGCTAATTTTTGATAAGCATCTTGAGAGGCTTGATAGGCATTTGCGGCTAATGCGGCTGTTTGTAATTGGCTTTGTTGCCAATAACGCCAACCTGCAAATACTGCTAGGGCAATACTTGCCCCAACAATGATTGGCGTACCATAGTCTTGCCAAAAGCGTTTGAGGTTTTCTAGTTGTTCATCGTCATGTGTACTCACGCTTATGCTCCTAAATGCTGTGCTAAATATGTGCAAATATCTGCTTGATTAACTTGTTGCTGCTCGCCTGTTTTTAACCACTTAACCGTGACTTTTTGTTCAGCGACTTCATTTTCACCTAATAATAAGGCGGCTTGTGCACCCGTTTTATCAGCGCGTTTTAATTGATTTTTAAATTGACCACCACCACAGTGGCTTACAATACGATAATTTGTTAAAGAGTTCCTTAGTAGTTCTGCTAACAACAACGCCTGATTAATGGTATTTGCTTCAGAAACAAGGTAAATATCGGCTTCGCTACTGTCGTTTTGTTGTTGTAAGGTATCCAACAACAACACCAAACGCTCTAAACCTATGGCAAAACCCACGGCAGGTGTTGCCTGTCCGCCCAATTGTGTGACCAAACCATCATAACGACCACCCGCGCAAACTGTACCTTGTGCACCTAAGGCGGTTGTAACCCATTCAAAAACGGTTTTGTTGTAATAATCCAAACCACGTACTAAACGAGGATTAACGGTATAGGCGACACCAGCCGCATCTAATACCGCTCTTAAACTGGCAAAATGTTGTAAAGATTCTTCATCTAAATAATCAAATAATTGAGGAGCATTGGCTAAAACTGCCTGCGTTTTAGCATCTTTACTGTCTAAAATACGCAAAGGATTGGTGTTTAAACGACGTTTTGAATCTTCATCTAAACTATCAGTATGTTGACTTAAATAAGCTACTAATGCGTCTTTGTAAGCTTGACGAGACACACTTTCACCCAAGGTATTTAGTTCTAAACGAACAACCTCACTCAAACCTAATTCACGCCACAAACGTGCGGTCATTAAAATTAATTCGGCATCAATATCCGCCGATTTCATGCCAAAGGTTTCAACACCAAATTGATGGAATTGACGATAACGGCCTTTTTGTGGACGCTCATACCTAAACATTGGCCCTGTGTACCATAGGCGTTGAGTTTGGTTGTAGGTTAAACCGTGTTCTAAACAAGCACGCACACAACCAGCTGTGCCTTCAGGACGCAAGGTCACAGAGTCACCACCTTTGTCTTCAAAGGTGTACATTTCTTTTTCAACAATATCAGTGACTTCACCAATGGCTCGTTTAAACAAAGGCGTATTTTCAACAATGGGTAAACGAATTTCTTTATAGCCATATTGATGCATCAACTGTCTTAATACCTTCTCAACCGCTTGCCAACGTTGTGTAGTAACAGGATTTTCTTTGGTGGGGATAGGTAAAATATCATTCATACCACGAATGGCAGTGATTTTGACGGACATGATGGATTCTCAAGGCTATAAAAAGACTAATAGCAGTCTCTAAACTAAAAACAGCGTAATTTACGCCAGTTATGATTAATGAGCAAGATTTAACAAGAGCACACCGCTTTTCAGCACATAAAACTCATGATAATTTAGAAGATTAACTGTTAATCATTAGGATACGATGATGGATTGTATTTTTTGTAAGATTGCGCAAAAACAAATAAAAGGTAATATCGCTTTTGAAAACGATCGTGTGATTGCCTTTCATGATCTTTTTCCCCAAGCCCCGACACATATTTTAATCATCCCCAAACAACACTACACCACCCTAAACGATGTGCCTGTTGAACAAGGTGCTATTTTGGGTGAACTCATGACAACCGCCGCTCAACTCGCAAAAGAACTGGATGTTGCAGAATCAGGCTATCGTGTGGTGATGAACTGTAATGCTGATGGGGGTCAAAGTGTTTATCATATCCACTTGCACTTATTAGCAGGCCGTCGTTTAAATTGGCCACCAGGTTAATTAGTCTTGCCTAAGGATTAGGGTTTGTTGCCCTCTCCCACAGGAGAGGGAGAAAGTCATTGGATCACCTCTGTTTGTTATTTGAGCCTCATTATGCGCCGTTATACTTTAGCTGATACTCTTATTGGTCATGCCGATCAGGTGTTAAAAACCTTAACTCCCAATACCGCACCAGCCCTACGTGCTAATCCAGCTCAAACACACGAAACTCCGCCATTAGACAATAAACAACAACAATTGATTGCAGGTTTGATGCGTGTTAACCACACTGGTGAGGTTTGTGCGCAAGCCTTGTATCATGGTCAAGCCTTAACGGCGAAACTACCCACTGTGCGCGAAGAAATGCAGCGGGCTGCCCTCGAAGAACAAGACCACTTGGCATGGTGTGAAGATCGCCTAAAAGAGCTAAACAGTCATATTAGCGTGTTAAATCCTTTATGGTATGGCTTATCCTTTGGTATTGGTGCAGCGGCTGGTTTAGCAGGTGATAAATGGAGTTTAGGGTTTGTTGCCGAAACCGAAAAACAAGTATGTAAACACTTAGAAAGTCATTTAGCCCAAATTCCTGAAAACGACCAACGTAGCCACGCCATTTTGACCCAAATGCACGTTGATGAAGATCATCACCGCCAACAAGCGTTGGCCGCAGGTGGTGTAGAATTGCCACCTCCCGTAAAAAAATTAATGGGCATTGTTTCTAAAGTGATGACCAAAACGAGTTTTTATGTTTAAGACCTTATTTCCCAAATCGCTAAAACTCAAATTATTATTAAATACCTATTTACCTTTTTTGGGTGCAGGCATTCAAATTACCCACGTCAGTGATGACTTTCTAGAAATTGATGTGAAAATGCCGCTTAATAAACGTAATAAAAATTATGTGGGTACACATTTTGGCGGTAGCTTATATGCAATGACTGACCCTTTTTTGATGTTAATGCTCATGGAGAATTTGGGCAAAGACTACATCATTTGGGACAAGGCCGCGCATATTGATTTTATTAGTCCTGGTCGTGGCACTGTTTATGCCCAATTTAGACTTAGCCCCAAAGAAATTGGCCAAGTTAAAGTTGCGGCCGAATCGGGCAAAGCCATTTGTCCAGAATACACCGTTGAAGTTTTAGGTGAAGATGGCAAAGTAGTCGCTAAAGTCATTAAGACGTTATATGTCAAAAAGAAACAACGTACTATTACTCAATAATCAGTTCTTGCTTAAAATTATCGACATTAAAATGTAACGCTGCCTTTTGAGATGGGCAACAATGTCCATCTTTATCTGTCCATTTATAGCCATTAAACACAATGGTTCTATTTTCTAAATAAGCCATATCACCCAAAAAATCCATATCTGCCATTTTAAAATTTTTAATCAGTTGATATTTATCGTGTTTAATCATCACTAAGCGTTTGGCAACCCCATTACCTGTACAGCTAAACGCAGTAAATAAAATCGCGGTCAGTTGTTTATCAATAGTTAACACTTGTGATAATGGCATATACAAGCCTTGTCGTCCTTGACATTGAGTGGCGAAATACACAACACGATAACCACGTTGTTTTTCATCATTTTTAACCACATTAAACGCTTTTTGCAAATCATCTGCCCATAAGTCACTACTTAAAACAAACAGGCAAACAATTTGCAAAAATCTAAACATAATAATTACTCAGCCACAATCTCATAATCATGGGTAATCACCACACCACCTGCACTTAACATCGCCGACGCAGAACAATACTTTTCGGCAGATAATTCAACTGCTTTTTTCACTTGTGCTTCTTTTAACTCTTTACCTGTGACAATAAAGTGTAAATGAATTTTAGTAAACACCGCAGGAACAGCGTCTGCACGTTCAGCACTTAACTCCGCACGTACATCGGTCACTTGTTGACGCGCCTTTTTTAAAATAGTGACTATATCAAAAGAGGCACAACCGCCTAAACCCATTAATAATAATTCCATAGGACGAGGGCCAATGTTGCGACCACCATATTCTGGCGCACCATCTAAGACTAAAGCATGGCCACTACCAGACTCAGCAACAAATGACACATCTTTTACCCATTGAATTGCAGCTTTCATACAAAATAAACCTTTTTGTTCGACAACTTTTAACGATAATATAAACAACTAATGTTAATTAGTTCTTAATTTTGTTACAAATACTCTGTTATTGTACAAAATAAGACTTATTATATAACCATAACGACAATGAAAAAGTTATATCCTTGGTTTCATCATCACATAATAGCTTTTTCATGATAGGATTTATGTAATTTATAACGTTTAAAGATACCATACATAAATTCTCTAAGGTGAACACCACATAACTAAAGATTAGGAATGCACCTATGCCTATTATTCCTGCTGCGGAACGTATTCCGTATTTACAACCTTTTTTAGAGCAATGCCATTTACGCCAGTATCCCTCTCGTGCAGCCATTGTTCATGCAGGCGATGCGTCTGACTCTTTATTTTTTATCGTCAAAGGTTCGGTATCGGTTGTGATTGAAGATAGCGAAGGCCGCGAAATG
Source organism: uncultured Agitococcus sp. (assembly GCF_937920075.1). Lineage (GTDB taxonomy): Bacteria > Pseudomonadota > Gammaproteobacteria > Pseudomonadales > Moraxellaceae > Agitococcus. Next base: position 71 of record NZ_CALETI010000097.1, on the reverse strand, counting down.
GTCGTTGCTTATTTAAATGCAGGTGACTTTTTTGGTGAAATGGGTTTATTTGAAGAAAAGCCTGTACGTTC
>NZ_CALETI010000096.1 GCF_937920075.1 uncultured Agitococcus sp. | reverse complement strand
ATTCAACACTATATTCCTCTATCAGCGTAATCTTCTTTGCAGACCCTACAGCAATATCCGCACCAACTTTTAACACAACACATCAAGACTTAGGTACTTCAGTAAATTTAGTACATTTTGCGAGCATAAAGCGGTAAAAAAAGATTGCAAGATGAGTCAATAAACAATAACTACGAAACTCATCATATAACTGATTGTTTATTTATACAGATTTAAGACGAAACAAAGCAGAAAAACACATTACAACTGAATTTTAGATTGAGAAAAATAGATTATTCTGTTTTTTATCATTTAAACACAGGACTTGCACCAAAAAAATGCAAAATAACTATTTTTTTGCACCAAATATGAACCTTATTATTCATAACTCACTGAAACGACCCAAAATGTTGCTTTCCCCATTGGTCTTTCTACTGTTACTTCATCATCAACGACTTTTTTTAATAATGCTTTGGCCATAGGTGCATCTATACTGATCCAATTTTTTTTAGTATCAATTTCATCAGCGCCCACAATTCTAAAGGATAATCGTTCTTCGCTGTCAACATCCTCTAATGTAACCCACGCTCCAAAAAATATTCGTTGGCGGTCTTTTGGTTTTTCACTGACAGCTTTTAGCTCAGGAATGCGTTTTTGCAAAAACCTGACTCGTCTATCAATTTCACGCAGTAATTTTTTACCATAAATATATTCGGCATTTTCGGAACGATCACCTTGAGCAGCAGCCTCACTCACAGAACGTGTGACTTCAGGCCGTTTAACTCGCCACAAATAATCAAGTTCATCTTGTAAGTTTTTATAACCTTCAGGCGTAATCAGATTACTTTTGGGTGGTAATGGAGAACGATAATAACTCATAATAATCAATATATTATAAAAAAAGCTTCAGATCAGATTAAATAAACATCAAAACGACTACTTTCCCCCTCATACACTAAAGAAGGCGTTTGTGCCGCTAAAGGTTGTGCATGACGTGGCCGCTTCACTACGACTCTTTTTTGGGCAACGGCTAAGGCTGGAGCTAATAACGCATCGGCATCATCATCTGCACCAACAGCGACATGAAAGCTTTGCATATCTTGTTTGACTTTAGCACTATTATTTCGATCAGGAAACATTGGGTCTAAATAAACAACATCAGGATAATCAATGGCTGATAAATCTTGTAAAAATTCAACTGCATGACCATGATGCAAAGACATTCTAGGCAAAAATTCTTGTAAAAAAGGCTCTTGTGCTGCGCGTTGCCAACCATCAAACAGCATAGCTGCTACCAATGGCGAGCGTTCAATCAATTGTACTTGGCAACCTAATGACGCCAACAACAAACTATCTCGACCAAAGCCTGCTGTGGCATCAATCACTTTGGGAAGATAATCTTTTTTAATACCACACGCTTTAGCCAATAACTCGCCTCGACCACCACCATGTTGTAAACGCCACAACAAAGATTTGTTTGCCCAATCAACCATGACTGGATTAGGCAAAGGTTTGCTTAACGGTTGTAAGGCAACTTGCCCTGCCAATAAAATAGCCAAGCTGCCCTGCTTTTGCCATGCCAAGATCGTCTTACGCTCGGTATTAGCCAATAAAAAAGCCTCAACACCGAGTGTTAAGGCTAATTGTTGAGCTTGTTGTTGATAGTCAGCTAAATACAAAATAAACATCAATGTGACCAGTCAATCAAACCAAACCATGCTGTTGCTAAAATAAAACAACCAAAAATAATTCGATAATAAGCGAATATTTTAAAATCATGATTGGCAACATACTTCACTAAAGTACGCACCACTAATAAACCTGCAATAAACGCAGCCATAAAACCAACGGCAAACACAGGAAAATCCGCCATAATAAAATCGTCACGACTTTTATAAACATCATAAGCTGTGGCAGCAACCATCGTTGGAATGGCTAAAAAGAAGGAAAATTCCGCGGCCGAACGCTTGTCGGCGCCGAGCAGCATCGGGTCCTTTGTGGCAAGCCACAGCGCCGCCGGCACGCCGATGCCGGGGCAGGATTTCACGTAGCGCGCATTGTCCTTGCCATAGAGCTTGCCCCAGCCGGTGTGGATGATGACGGCGTCGCCGGGCTGCAGCGTCAGGTTCTGCTTCTTCAGGGCGCCCTCGAGGTCGTCCACGGTGATTTCGTAATTGTCGCCCAGCATCTCGACGCCCTTGAAG
>NZ_CALETI010000095.1 GCF_937920075.1 uncultured Agitococcus sp. | reverse complement strand
AACATCAAATACTTCTTTGTCCGCAAGGTATTGCTCTCCAAATATTCTTATGCCTTTGTGGTAATGCCCGGCGGCTATGGCACGCTCGATGAGTTTTTTGAAGCCATAACGCTTATACAAACCAAGAAGGTAAGCCATTTCCCCGTTGTGCTGATGGGCAAAGACTATCATAAAGAATTGATGCAGCATGTAGAGAAAATGCTTGCAGAAAAAACCATCAGCCCCGGCGATGAAGATTTGTTCCTGTTTACCGACTCGGTAGACGAAGCCGTGGCGCACATCAAAAAACATGCTATAGAGGGCTTTGGGCTTACCAAACAAAAGAAATACCGCCCACTGAGCATATTGGGCGAACGCAGAAAGTAACCAACCTGCAAACGCTGTGTGATAATTATCATGTATACAAGGCTGTAGCAATTGTTATATTTGCGCTCTTTGCCTGGTATGTGGTACGCTCTGGTATTTCTTGCGTCGTTTCTGGTAGATCTTATTCCGTTTGTGGGGCCGCCCGCATGGACGGTTATGGTATTTTTCCAGATGCGTTTCGATTTGAATATATGGATAGTACTTGTAACCGGTGTATTGGGCTCGGCATTGGGTCGCTACATACTGAGCCTGTATATTCCCTTCTTTTCGGACAAAGTGCTGAAACCCTCTAAGCGGGAAGACATAGAATTTATTGGCAAGCAGTTACAGGACGGCAGCTGGAAGGTGCAGGCCTTTGTGTTTTTCTATACCATGGTACCCATGCCATCGGTACCCCTGTTTACAGCAGCGGGTATAGCGCGTGTACGTATGCTGGGCTTTATGCCTGCTTTTGTGGCCGGCAAGTTTGTAAGCGATATGATAATGGTGCTGAGCGGCGACTATGCTGCCCGCAACATGGTGGCCCTTACCGAGGGTGGCCTATCGTGGAAGAGTATACTGGGTGTAGCATCGGGCGTAGCGATGCTGCTGGTTTTTCTGGGTATAGACTGGCGCACCCTTATGATGCACAGTCGCCTTCGTTTCGACTTCCGTATCTGGAAGTAGCTCCCCTCTTTTGTCAGAAACCTGACCATAATCAGTCTGTTGTTTGAGCCCCGTCATGAACCCCCGGCCGGGGTCTGAATAGTTTTGTTGCGTATTTCTATTCAGTGCATATGAGCGCATTATTTGTTTTGGTCATTGTGAGTATTGCAGTAGCAGCTACTTTTCTCGGTGCCTTCATCTGGAGCGTTAAAACCGACCAGTATGAAGACCGTGACGGGGCTTCTATGCGTATGCTGTATGACAATGACGTAAAAAAATCTTAAAGCAGTTTTTAATCAACAATACCGTTATGAATGTAGCATTAGACAGAGACGTTACACAGGTAGACAAGTTCAACTACGACAACAAGATTGTAAAATGGTTTGCTTACGCAACCATCATCTGGGGTGTTGTAGGTATGCTGGCGGGCATTTTGGCCGCCTTTCAGCTTGTGTACCCATCGCTGAACTTCAATTCAGCCCCAACCACATTTGGCCGTGTAAGGCCCGTACACACCAATGCCGTCATCTTCGCCTTTGTGGGCAACGGTATCTTTATGGGGGTGTACTACTCGCTGCAACGGTTGTGCAAGGCGCGCATGTTCAGCGACAAGCTCAGTAAGTTCCACTTCTGGGGCTGGCAATCTATCATAGTACTGGCGGCTTTAACCCTGCTGGCGGGCTTTACTACCGGTAAGGAGTATGCCGAGCTGGAGTGGCCAATTGACATTCTGATTGCCATTGTTTGGGTGAGTTACGCGATTGTTTTTTTTGGCACCGTTATGAAGCGCCAAACTAAGCACATTTATGTGGGCAACTGGTTCTTTGGTGCATTTATTATCACTATTGGTGTATTACACATTATCAATAGTATGGCTGTGCCTGTCAGCTTGACTAAATCTTACTCCATGTACAGTGGCGCAACCGATGCCATGATTCAATGGTGGTATGGTCACAATGCCGTTGGTTTCTTCTTAACAGCCGCTTTCTTGGGCATGATGTATTACTTTATTCCTGTACAAGTGGGTCGTCCTGTTTATTCATATCGCTTGTCTGTGGTTCACTTTTGGGCATTAATCTCGGTGTATATGTGGGCTGGTGGTCATCATTTACACTACACCGCTTTACCTGACTGGACTCAATCTTTAGCAATGGCCTTCTCCTTAGTGTTATTTGCACCAAGTTGGGGGGGCATGATTAACGGTATTATGAGCTTATCAGGTGCATGGGATCGTTTACGTACTGACCCCATTATCCGCTTCTTAGTTGTGGCTTTATCCTTCTATGGTATGTCCACCTTCGAAGGCCCAATGATGTCTATCAAAACCGTTAATGCTTTATCACACTACACAGACTGGACTGTTGGTCACGTACACTCAGGTGCTTTAGGTTGGGTTGGTATGATCAGTATCGGCTCTTTATACGTGTTAATCCCACGTGTTTTTGATCGTGAGCGTATGTATAGCATTAGTTTAATTAACTTACACTTCTGGTTAGCTACTATTGGTGTAGTAATTTACATCGCTTCATTGTGGATTTCCGGTATTACCCAAGGCTTAATGTGGCGCGCTGTTAACGAAGACGGTTCTTTAACTTATAGCTTCGTGGAATCAGTTGTTGCCAGCCATCCTTACTGGTTTGGTCGCTTCATTGGTGGTGCTTTATATTTAACAGGTATGTTGGTAATGGCTTATAACGTTGCCATGACCGTCATGAATAAAAAACCTGTTGGCGCAGACAAATTAGGCTAAGCGGGAGGAATTCAAATGGCTGATCACAATGCCCCAAGCAATAATGTGCATGATCTCGTAGAGAAAAATGTAGGCGCATTAATTGTGTTAATTTGCGTTGCAATTAGTTTTGCAACCTTGGTAGAGATTGTTCCTTTATTCTTCCAACAAGAATTGAATGATCCTAAAGCTGATGCTCGCTTAGATATGAAGCCTCTCACCGCCCTACAAATGGAAGGCCGTGATGTTTATATCCGTGAAGGTTGTCACGTTTGTCACTCACAAATGATTCGTCCTTTACGTGCCGAAACCGAGCGTTATGGTCACTACTCCATCGCTGCTGAGTCTGCATGGGATCACCCATTTTTGTGGGGCTCCAAACGTACAGGCCCAGATTTAGCCCGTATTGGTCAAAAATATTCTGATGAATGGCATCGTGCGCATTTAATGAATCCACGTGATGTTGTGCCAGAATCCAATATGCCAGCTTACCCTTGGTTAGCTGAAAATAAATTGACGGGTGAATTAACCGCCAAAAAATTAGAAGTGTTTCGTGGTTTTGGCGTGCCTTATACTGATGCTGACATCGCTGGTGCAGCAGAAAGTGTTAAAGGTAAAACTGAAATGGAAGCCTTAATTGCCTATTTACAACAATTAGGCACAGCCCTTAAAGAGCGGAGATAAGAGATGAACGGCATGGTATTGCTTTATATCTTTGGCACTTTCTCAGCGATTTTTGCCTTTGCTGGCGTGTGCTGGTGGGCTTACCGTCCAGCGCACAAAAAGCGGTTTGAACAAGATGCCATGCTCGCTTTAGATAGCGATCCTCTTTATCAAAAAAACCGTCAATCAGCGGGAGATAAATCAAAATGAGCGCGTTTTGGAGTGCTTATATTATAGTTCTATCACTGGGCTGTTTAGCCTTTGTGATTGGTGTCATGATTATGGCAAATAGCCTAAAAGTGACACGTGAGGCTGACAATACAACTGGTCATGAATATGATGGCATTAAAGAATATGACAACCCTATGCCCAAATGGTGGCAGTGGCTCTATTGGGGCGGTGTCGCATTCTTTATATTTTATGTTTTAGCTTATCCAGCTTTAGGTTCTTACAAAGGCTTTTTAGGTTGGACATCCGTAGGTGAGCATGATAAAGACAAAGCTGCATATGACGCAAAATATGCACCAATCTTTAAAGCTTATGCTGCTAAACCGATTGAAGAATTAGCTCATGATGCCGCTGCAATGAAAATTGCAGGTCGTTTATATGTCAACAACTGTGCAGCTTGTCACGGTGCTGACGCACGTGGTGCTAAAGGTTATCCAAACTTAACCGATAACGATTGGTTATATGGTGGTGAGCCAGCTCAAATCGTGGAAACGATTACTAATGGTCGTTTAGCGGTTGAAGGTGGTAGCAAGATGCCTGCTTGGGGTGAAACTTTAGGCGAACAAGGCGTCAAAGAAGTTACTGCTTATGTGTTAACTTTATCTGACCGTAAATTGTCTGAGGCTGATCAAAAATTAGCTGAAGCAGGTCAAGCTCGTTTTGCAGTATGTGCTGGCTGTCATGGTGCTGATGGCCGTGGTATGCATGCTGTAGGCGCACCAAACCTAACCGATACTATTTGGTTATATGGTGGCAGCCAAAAAGCTGTTGAAGAAACCATTCGTCATGGCCGTAACGGTGCTATGCCCGCATGGAAAGACCGTTTAGGTGAAGAAAAAGTACATTTGCTAGCTGCATATGTTTACTCTTTATCTCATGGCGGTGCTGCTAAGCACTAAGCTTTGTTAGGACTTACGCTTTGCGTAAGTCCTAATGACTGTTATCAATTTTTCTTATCAATTAATTTTTATATATCAGTTATGCTCTCATTTAGTAATTATATGTTTATCTGTTTGCTTTAGCACATAAAGATATAATTATTGCCACAGAGGTAGCCAGTCTCATCATGAGTAAAAAAATTCCTACTCAAGACCAGTCCCCTAATCCCGTTCAAATTCATAGCCCAAAACTTATGCACATCGATAAAGCGAAAATTTTTCCTGGCTCTATTCGTGGTTTTTATCAAAATATTCGTCATAGCATAATGGGACTTATTTTTTTCATTTATGTTGCTTTAGCATGGGTCACATGGGATGGCCGTCAAGCGGTATTATTTGATTTAGAACATCGTCAGTTTTATATTTTTGGTTGGACATTTGCCCCACAAGACTTCTTCTTTTTATCGTGGCTATTAATTATTGCTGCATTTACTCTTTTTGTAGTGACGGTGTTTGCTGGTCGTGTCTTTTGTGGTTATGTTTGTCCACAAACCACATGGACAAGTTTGTATTTATGGATAGAAAAAATCACTGAAGGTGAACGTAATGCACGCATGAAGCTTGATAAAGCACCTATGTCCGTCAATAAATTTACCCGTCGTGCTGTTAAACATTTTTTATGGTTGTTAATTGCTTTTGCCACAGGTTTTGTGTTTGTTGGCTATTTCACACCAGTACGAACTTTAGCCGAAGATTTAGTGACCGGCAATTTAGGCGGCTGGGGTTATGTGTTTATTTTACTGTTTACCGTATTAACTTATCTCAATGCTGGTTGGATGCGTGAACAAGTTTGTTTTTATATGTGCCCTTATGGCCGTTTCCAAAGTGTGATGTTTGATAAAGACACCTTAATTGTTTCTTATGATGCAGAGCGTGGTGAATCACGTGGTGCACGAAAAAAGACGGCTGACCCCAAAGCAGCAGGCTTAGGTGACTGTATTGACTGTCAATTATGTGTTCAGGTTTGTCCAACAGGCATTGATATTCGTGATGGCTTACAACTAGAGTGCATTCAATGTGCAGCTTGTATTGATGCCTGTGACAGCATTATGGATCAAATGGGGTACCAACGTGGTTTAGTTCGTTATACCACGGAAAATATTCTTGAGAAAAAGTCAGGCTACCATTGGTTGCGTCCACGCTTAATAGGTTATAGTGCTATGGTTGTCATTATGGTAGGACTTTTTGTCTATACTTTGGCAGGCCGTGTACCCCTAAGTATTGATGCCATTCGTGACCGTAACCAACTTTATCGCGAAAACAGCGAAGGCTTGATCGAGAATGTCTATACCCTCAAAGTTATGAATAAATCTCAACAAACTCAACAATACCACCTGTCATTAGTTGAAGGTCAAGAGCATATTCAATTAATGCCAATTGGTGATTTTAGTTTGGCTGCTGGCGAAGTGTCTAACTTGCCTGTCACGCTTCAAGCAGACCCTATGGATCTCAAACAAACTAATACCAAAATCTCCTTTAAAGTTGAAGCGGTTGCTGATAAAAACGTCACCGCACAAGTGGAAAGCCGCTTTTTATCACCTAGTAACTAAGACTGTAGGACTTATGCTGATAAGTCCTCGCTATTTCATCTTTGGACTGATACAACGCCCGTTGCCTCAGTCCTACTCTGACTCAATACGGATGATTCACGCTTTTGAGGTAATCACCAATGACTGATACTGTTGACAACAAACCTTGGTACAAACATCCTTGGTTATGGTTTTTGATTGCAATACCAGTTGTTTCTGTCACTTTAAGTTTTACCATGCTCTTTGTTGCTTTAAATCATAAAGACTCTGAGGTTGAAGGCGATTGGCGAAAAAATAAAAAAGCCATTCAAGAAAATTTTAATCGTGAAAATTATGCTAGTGCCTTGAGCATTAACGCGTTACTAAGTGTTAATGGCAATCAATTGACCGTTAAAATTTCTAGTCCATATCCTTTAGATAAAGATGCGCTGCCTAAACAGTTAAATGTTATTTTTTCTCATCCTACTCATGAGAATAAAGATCTGCGTTTAGTACTAAATCAACAAAACAATGGCGACTATCAAACGACTATCGGCCAAGAAATTTCTGGTCGTTATTATTTAGACGTGAATACCACTGTTTGGCGATTGAAAGAAACTATCGAAATGCCTTTAGTTGCTCCCTTAACAGTTAAGCCTTTAGCCTTAGATATTTAAGTCTATGAGTGAATCCTGTTTTCATTGTGGTGAGCCTTTGCCCACCACACCTTATCGTTTAACGATTTTAGGCAAAGAACAGCCTTTATGTTGTTTAGGTTGTTATGCAGTGGCCGAAACCATTGTACAAAATGGTTTAGAAAACTATTATTTAGAACGTACAACCATTAGCCCAACTGCCGCACTTCCAGAAGCACTCGAACAACTCAAAGGTTATGATCATCCCGATACCCAAAAACAATTTATGCACCGAGAGCAAGATTTAGCTTGTGCCGAACTCAGTGTTGAAGGGGTATCTTGTGCAGCTTGTGCATGGTTGATTGAAAAACGCTTAACCCAAGAACAATCTGTTAAACAAGTTAGCCTCAATCTGAGCAATCATCGCTTGCGGTTGTTGTGGGATGACAAAAAAACACCTTTAAGTCATTTACTAGTAGACTTAGAAAAACTGGGTTATAAAGCCCGACCTTTTCGTACCGATACTCATGCCTCTTTATTAAAAAAAGAATCCCGACAATTATTAATGCGATTAGGGGTAGCAGGTTTAGGCTCAATGCAAGCCATGATGTATGCAGGTAGCCTGTATGTTGCCGAAGACATGACCTTAGACCATCGTGATTTTTTACGTTGGGTCTCTTTATTAATTACGACTCCCTTATTTTTTTATTCGGCTTATCCATTTTATCGTTCGGCTTGGTTTTCGCTCAAGGCACGCACCTTAAATATGGATGTGCCTGTTACCATTGCCTTAATTTTAACCTTTGCGGCGAGTATTTATAATACCGTCATTGGCGCACCAGATGTTTATTATGACTCGGTGACCATGTTTATTTTCTTTTTATTAGCAGGTCGTTATGTTGAAACTCAAGCACGGCGCAGAGCCAGCGAGACAGCCAACGATTTAATCCCTGTTATTCCGCGTTTAAGTCATCGCTTATTAGCGAACGGTCAAACTGAAGATGTACCTGTCACTGACTTACAAATTGGTGAACATATTTTAGTTAAAGCAGGTGAAACTATTCCCTGTGATGGTCAAATTATTCAAGGCCAAAGTAGTGTTTCGGAAGCTTTATTAACAGGTGAAGCCTTACCGATTAGCAAACAACAAGGCGATACCGTGGTCAGTGGTAGCCAAAATCATCAACATCCTTTAACCATTGAAGTCAGCCAAATAGCACAAGCTAGCACTTTAGCCACTATTCATCAGTTAATTAATCGTGCTTTAGCCGAAAAACCCGAACTCGCCGAACAAGCTGATAAATTTGCCCATTGGTTTATTTTAAGCATTTTACTGCTATCTCTAGTGGTTTATGGCGCGTGGTCGGTGGTTAATCCTAACTTTGCCTTATTAGCCACCATTGCCGTTTTAGTAGCCACTTGTCCATGTGCTTTATCATTGGCCACACCTGTTGCCTTGACTGCTGCCACACATCGTTTAGCGCAGCAAGGCTTTTTGGTCACTCGTGGTCATGTTATTAATCGTTTAGCCCAAGCGACACACATTATTTTTGATAAAACAGGCACGTTAACCACAGGTGAGTTGCAACTGGTTAAACAAGAAACGTTGCAAGGTAATGACCAAGAAGCTTTATTGATTGCTGCTGCCCTTGAACAATATTCTGAACATCCGATTGCTTATGCATTTAAACAATTAAATCTTCAGCAACTCCCAATTGTTGAGCAATTACATAATGAAACGGGATTTGGTTTAAGTGGCATCATTAAAGGGAAATATTACCAGCTTGGTCATGCTCAATTTGCTTTAGGCCAAGCTGACCAAGACTCATGTGATGATTTTTTAAGAGTTTGGTTAAGCTGTAATCAACAAGCCATTGCTTATTTTGACTTCAAAGACACAACACGCACTGAGTCTGCAACCATCATCAAACAGCTCAAAGAACAAGGCTTAAAAACGGTTTTATTATCGGGCGACCGCTCACAGGCTCCCTATCGTTTAGCCAAAGAACTCGCTATTGACGAAGCGCATGGCGGATTATTACCTCAAGAAAAAGCCCAATATGTTCATCAACAACAAGAAATGGGGGCTGTGGTAATTATGGTAGGTGATGGCGTTAATGATGCACCTGTTTTGGGACAATCACATGTTTCTATTGCCATGTCATCAGGTGCAGATTTGGCACAAATGACCGCAGATGCCGTGTTATTAGGCGACCGCCTAAATGCTCTCGTGCTTGCTAATCATATTTCTCACCGTGCCTCTCGCATTATAAAACAAAATCTTGCATGGGCTTTGGTGTATAATCTCGCTATTCTTCCTCCTGCGGCATTAGGTTATGTACCTCCTTGGTTAGCCGCCATTGGAATGTCGTTAAGTTCTTTATTTGTGGTATTTAATGCCTTACGCGTTTGACAGAGGTGTCTTATGGACTATGTCTATTTGCTAGTATCGTTAAGTCTGGTACTACTTGCTGGTGCAATTTGGGGCATTATTTGGGCAGTAAAAAGCGACCAATTTGAAGACTTAACTGGCCCCGCTGAACGAATTATTCTTGATGATAAAGAACTACGCCGACAACAAAATGGCCAGTAGTTTATTAATCGTCACTGCTCTTGCGGCAGGTTTTTTTGGCTCGCCACACTGTTTGGGAATGTGTGGTGGAATTGTCAGCGCATTGAGCTTTGCCTTACATCAACAACAAACTAGCCAACGTTTGTATTTACAAAGCTTGTATCATCTTGGTCGGTTATTAGCCTATAGTTTACTAGGTTTGCTCGTTGGTTTTTTAGGTCAAGGTTTATTAAGCCCTTTGGCTGGCTCAAAATGGCCTTATTTATTCACCTCTTTAATGATGATAGCGTTTGGCCTATATTTGGCAGGTTGGTGGAGAGGTTTAGACAAACTTGAACGTCTAGGCGCAAAATTGTGGCAAACCATGACACCTTTGCGGCAACGATTTATGCCTATCAATAACAGCCCTCGTGCGCTAGTGGCAGGCATGTTATGGGGATTCTTGCCCTGTGGCTTGGTCTATAGTGCTTTAGCTTTGGCCATGACCAGTGCTAATCCATTAACCTCAAGTGCCGTCATGTTTGCGTTTGGTTTAGGCACTTTGCCGATGATGTTATTAGCTGGTAGTACCGCTGGCGCACTCAAACAAAAACTGCAACAACATGGTTGGCGCACTGCCAACGGTTTATTAATTATGGCTTTTGGTATTTGGACATTAATTCAAACAGTCATTATTCAACATCCAAACAGCCATCAACACCACTCTATTCCTCAAAGTCAAAACACACCATGAACGCATCTAAAGACCCATTACATGGCTTAACACTACAAATTTTACTTGAGCGTTTAGTGTATTTATACGGTTGGCAAGAACTGGCTCGTTTTATTAACATTAATTGTTTTAAGAATGAACCTAGCATCAAGTCGAGTTTAGTATTTTTGCGTCGTACTCCTTGGGCAAGACAAGAAGTTGAACAATTTTATCTAAAATATGGCCACGAAGAGTGGTTAAAAGATCAACTGTAAATTCATATTATGGCTGATAATCAATCAAATTATCCAATTGCCATTCCTATGATTGATGCTAATCATTGTACAGCTTGTGGACGATGTGTGGCGGCTTGTCCACCCCATGTGTTATGGTTAGAATCGGCTCAAGCTAATGGTTGGGGCAAAAAAACGGCGGTTTTACATACGCCCAAAGACTGTACAGCCTGTGCCAAATGTTATGTTGCTTGTCCTTTTGATGCCATTACCATGGTTCGCACCTAAACCTTTAATTCCCTTCTTAAAACTTTACCAATAGAAGACTTCGGTAAACTTTCCACAAAAACAATTTGCTGTGGTATTTTATATGTTGCTAATTGACCTAATAAATAATCTTGTAATTGATTTTCGGTTAATTGAGCATCTTTACGAACTATAAATAATTTAATTGCTTCATTACCTTGTTCATCAATCATCCCTACAGCCGCACATTCTATAATGGCCGGATGTTGCCCCACAACTGATTCAATTTCATTAGGATAAACATTAAATCCCCCTATAGTAATAATATCTTTTTTACGATCAACAATGCGTAAATAACCATCAGCTTGAATCAGCGCAATATCTCCTGTTTTTAACCAACCATCAAAAGTAATGGTATCAGCCGTTGCTTGAGCGTGTCGCCAATAGCCTTTCATGACTTGAGGGCCTTTAACCCATAACTCACCACATTCACCTAAAGGACAATCTTGATTATCTTCACCAACAATCCGAATAAAAGTATTAGGGACAGGTAACCCAATTGTGCCAGTTTGAATCGCTAAGGGTGGATTAATTGCAATCACAGGTGAAGCTTCGGTCATACCATAACCTTCACATATTTTACATCCCGTCACTTGTTGCCATTGTTCGGCAATATGAGGTTGAATGAGTGAACCGCCTGCAATGGTTAGTTTTAATGACGAAAAATCAACAGTTTTAATGTCAGGATGATTTAATAAAGACACAAATAAAGAGTTAATTCCCATTATGCTCGTAAAACGATATTTTTTTAGCTCATTAATTAAGTCATTGGTTTGTCTTGGGTCAGTAATCAATACTGTATGTATACCCAACATCATCCCCATACAAGACAAACCAAACGCAAAGACATGATATAAAGGCAAAGGACAAACCATCGTCTCTCGCCCTACTTGTAAACTTGTCGATAAAAAAGCAAAAGTTTGTAGCATATTACTGGTAATACTACTATGTGTTAATACTGCTCCTTTAGCAATACCTGTTGTTCCACCCGTATATTGTAAAACAGCAATAT
>NZ_CALETI010000094.1 GCF_937920075.1 uncultured Agitococcus sp. | reverse complement strand
ACACAAAGCCTATTTGTTCTACAATAAGTAGGTTTTGATAAGTTTTATGGAACGGCAGCGTATTCTGGTCGAAGCCAGCCCCTTAGACACTATTTGGGGGATTGGTTTGGGGCAAGATAATCCCAAAGCGCAACACCCACAAACATGGCGTGGCGAAAACTTGTTAGGTTTTGCATTAATGATGACCCGAGGGCAGCTTGTTAAACTTCCACAATGACATAATATTTTTGAACAATTTCAACGACTTCAAAAATACCTTTAAAATTTGGAGGAATGACACCAGCTTGTCCTGCCTGAATTTCTACAAAATTACCCTGAATATCATGCAAACGAACTTTACCTTTGATGATGTTAAAAAATTCTTGTTTATTACTAGCAAATTCAATGCGCCAAGCTCCTACTTCACATTGCCAAATGCCACAACTCATGTTTGGATGTTCATATAAATTTTGGGTTAAACGCTGTGGATTACCAACCACCAAACGTTCAGCACGTGGATAATCTATCGTTGGCGTGGCAAGGCTTTCACCTTGTCCTGCAATAAAAATGCTACTCATGGCAATACTCCTAAAAATTTAAAGCAATTATAAGCGTTTAGTCTTTAACAATTGTCTTAAATGCCCTAAAAATAACGCAAAAATACCAATAGCCAAGTCAATGTTTACGGTGTAAACTTTGGCGCATTGTTTTGGGATTTATCAATCCTGAGTTCTTGATTAGCAAGGTAGATTAACCATGAGCCAAGCCTATCCGCATTTAATGCAGCCTTTAGATTTAGGGTTTACCCAACTTCGTAACCGTGTGGTGATGGGGTCAATGCACACAGGTTTAGAAGACCGTTTTTATAATTATCCCAAATTAGCCGCGTTTTTTGGTGAACGTGCTAAAGGGGGCGTGGGTTTGATTGTCACAGGTGGTATTTCGCCTAATCGTGAAGGCTGGTTGTTGCCCTTTGGTGGCACGATGAACCGTATTACCGATGCAGTCAATCATCGTTTAGTGACTCATGCGGTTCACAAAGAAGGTGGCAAAATTTTATTGCAAATTTTGCATGCTGGCCGTTATGGTTTTCATCCTTTTGTGGTCTCCGCTTCTGCGACAAAATCACCCATTTCGATGTTTAAACCGCGTGAAATGTCTGAGCGTGGTATTGCCAAAACCATTGCTGCTTATGGTCGTTGTGCGCGTTTGGCCAAAATTGCGGGTTATGATGGCGTAGAAATTATGGGTAGCGAAGGCTACTTGCTCAATCAATTTTTGTGTGCGCGTGTTAATCAGCGTGATGATGAATGGGGCGGCACTATCGAAAATAGAATGCGTTTTCCTGTTGAAGTCGTGAAGCGTATTCGTAAAGTGGTCGGTAAAAATTTTATTATTGCCTATCGTTTGTCGCTGTTAGATTTGGTCGAAGGCGGCAATACATGGGATGAAGTGGTTGCAGTCGCTAAAGCCTTAGAACAAGCAGGCGTGACCTTATTAAATACGGGCATTGGTTGGCACGAAGCGCGTGTGCCGACCATTGTCACGTCTGTGCCACGTGCTGCCTTTGCCGATGTCACCGCACGCATCAAAAAAGAAGTGTCTATTCCTGTCATAGCGTCCAACCGTATCAATATGCCTGATACGGCCGAAGCAATTTTGGCGCGTGGTGATGCCGACATGGTGCAAATGGCACGTCCTTTCTTGGCAGACCCTGATTGGGTAAACAAAGCCGCCGCCAATAAAGCCGATGAAATTAATACCTGTATTGGCTGTAACCAAGCCTGTTTAGACCATGCCTTTAACAATAAGCGTGTTAGCTGTTTGGTGAATCCAAGGGCTTGCCACGAAACCGAATTAGTCTATATCAAAACGTCTAAAGCCAAACGTATTGCGGTAGTTGGTGCAGGGCCAGCAGGTTTATCGGCTGCGACCGTTGCCGCAGAACGTGGTCATTATGTGACCTTATTTGAAGCCAGCTCAGAGATTGGTGGTCAATTTAATGTGGCCAAACAAATCCCTGGTAAAGAAGAATTTTATGAAACCATTCGTTATTTTGGCCGTCAATTAGAGCTAAAAGGCGTAACTGTTAAATTAAATCAACGGGTATCGCGTGCCGATTTAGAAGCACAAGGTTTTGATGAGGTGATTGTGGCGACAGGTATTGCACCTCGCAAACCACCCATTAAAGGTATTGAACATCCTAAAGTATTGTCTTATTTGGATGTATTGCGCGACAAAAAGCCTGTCGGTCAACGGGTGGCGGTGATTGGTGCAGGCGGTATCGGTTTTGATTTGAGTGAATTTTTATTGCACGATGCTTCGGTGAGTTTACCCATTTCTACCCAAGCATGGTGTGCCGAGTGGGGCGTTGATTTACAAGCCAAAGTCGAAGGTGGTTTAGTTGAACCCGAACACAAAGCGCCTTTACGTCAAATTTATTTATTGCAACGTAAAGAGTCCAAAGTCGGTGCAGGTTTGGGCAAAACCTCTGGCTGGGTACATCGTGCGGTGATGCAAAAAAATAATGTGGCGATGATGTCTGGCGTTGAATACCGCGAAATTAACGATAATGGCTTAGTGATTGCGATTAACGGTAAAGAGCAATTATTAGCGGTTGATAACGTGGTGATTTGTGCGGGTCAAGAGTCCTTACGTGAGCTAATGCCCAAAGAAGGCGAAAGCACACGCGCCAATTATTACCAAATTGGTGGCGCGGCTTTGGCCAGTGAGTTAGATGCTAAACGTGCGATTAAAGAAGGGGCAGAATTGGCAACGAAATTGTAATATATACTTAAGTGTTAGGATGCTTGAGTGCATCCTACATTTAATCCGTTTTATATGACCGTTTGTCGGCTATTTAGATAAAAATTTTGGCGAAAAAACAGGAGCTTAATACATTATATGTTCTATATGTTAGTTTTTTTCTCAAAATATAGTTGATATATTTTAAATATAAACAAACGCTTATATTTGTACTTACTTTTTTTCTATCATTTTTAATATGGTTTTTTGTTTTTGGCCACAATATGTTGACTTAAGCAGATTTTTCTACGTGCTTGAATCCTTACCCTAACTATTATATAAATAACAATAAAGGACAATAACAACAGCAATTATTTGTCCTATGATGGAGTCTGATGACCATGAACAAAACCATGTGCCAACGATATATTAGTTATGTATTTATGATTTTAGTTTTAAGCTCAAGCAATCAGGTAGACAACGGATGTTAAGTCAACAGATTGCTAAATTGTATTTAGCTTTATATTGGGCTATTCCTTATAAAAACTTAGAAACCGAAGATACCATGCTTAAACAAATGAATGAGATTACTTCTTTGTATGTACAAGTGGTACAAATAGCCAGTAAATAACAAACAGTAGCTAATGCTGGTCAGTTACGGAAAATGGCTTCTTAAAAATAACACTTTGACTCTGTTCAGAGCGCATGTTTGCGTTGACTGAACGGAGTCAGGGTGGTTGCCCTTCGATCGGATAGTTGAGCCGAGTCGCAACCAAGTCAGCAAAAAAAGCTTAACTGACTGGCATTACTCTTAAGAGGGGACTTCTCTCTAAAAATTAGAATTTTTAAACCTAACTCAGCGTATTTAAGTAGTGGCAGTCCCAAATTGGCTAAACACAGTCGGTTTTAGAGCCTCTTTGACGGTTGCTAGGTCAAAATCTCTGGAGTCCTCTGGCAAACGAATGAGTATGGGTAAAAAAGAAATGCCAAGTTCCCCTTTTGGGAATGCGTAGTGACGAACCGTTTCATCAATGCCGATCAAGCCTTCAAACTCTAAATAAATAGTTGTTCGCTTATATTTTTTAGGAATACGGACAATTTCAACCAAACTTTCCTTAGTAACTTGTTCTAGCTGTTTACGAATCTTTTCTGGATCAGGCAGTTTTTTGTTTAAGCATTTATCCCAAAATTTTTGCCAATCATTACGTTCAGCCGCTAACTCAATTTGTTGATAAGCATCTTTAAGTTGTTGTTTAATAACGCGAATGGCTGGGGCAGCATCGTCAATAATTTGTTTGAGTTCGTTAACAGGGCGGTTAAAATCAAGCTCTGGGTTTTCTTTAAAAATATGTTCTCTGTCAGCCGTAAAAATACTACTTTTACGTTTTTCTAATAAGCGTAAATAAGAAACTAATTTGAATTCCATTTCTTGACTTTTGAGACTCCAACGAGCTGAAGATTGATAATAAAAATCACGAATATCGCCTAATAATTCGACTAAGAATGACTTTAAACCAAAAAATAAGTATTCGTAATCATCTGGTGTTTGAGCAAATTCTTTTAATATTCTATTAGCTTTTCCTAAAACTAATAAACTTAGATTTCGTTCGTAGTCACGTAGGCGAAATTCAATTATGGTTTGTAAGTTAGTACCATCCGCTTCTAAGGGCTTTGTTAATAAAGGTAACAAATATTGTAGTTGACAATTTTCAAGGCCATCTACAAACTCAATGACTTGATTAGTGAGTTGGCGTTGTAACGTAACAACACGAGTTAAATCTTTACGAATTTTAGTTTGATAGCTAGACTCACGCAGTTTGTATTTATCAACTGCCAAAATATTAAAGTAAATAAAACGCCCTCCCATAGCATCATCATCTAATAAAAAACGACGAACAGAGTAGCGATCTTGCTCAAATTTGGCAACCTCTCCTATGAGAAAGAAATAACGTTCTGTTGAGACAATACCAAGTCGGCGTACTTTAGCCTCATCAAATAAAGTAGTGTTAACGAATGGAAGAGGATCTTGTTTTAATTCACGTAAAGGTAACGTGCTAAACCAATAGCTAAGAAGTTTTTCTTTAATAAAAACTTCAATAATATAGGTTTTTATCATGTCTACGGTTAAGCCACGTTCACTGGGAGGAGGATCAAAGTCGTGTTCACGTAATTCTGTGGCAAAATCGTATAAAAAGGCTTCTATTAGACGTAGTTTTTCTTTTTGTAAGGCGAAATTATCTTCGGTATTAATACTATTGATTAATTCAACCCCCGCCTCTAATGAATCACCAATAGTTAAAATATTGCGAGTTTGTTTAATGCCATTCACAATCCGTAATAGCTTGTCAAGTGCAACTGAAATAGGGCGACTAACCAAAAGTCTTTTTGCCTCAGTTAAGGTGAGCTGTCCTGAGAAAACTAATTTGTTATCTGGCGTGAGACTAATATTTTTGGGTTCTAGAATATTCTTATAAGCTCGGCGACGTGAATCTTCATCAAGTTTGTCTAATAAGTGAGGAATTTTATCTTTCCAATCGTGATTTAAGACGGGATGAATATCTTTTAACAGACGAATGATGTCTAAAATTGATAGAGCTTTTTTAACTTGCTCTTGGAGGTCTAATTTTGGCGCACTTGGGGGTTCAACCGATTTACTGGTAATTTGTGTTTCTGCAAAATGATCGACAAGTGTTTGCTCTTTTGGTATTGCATCAGAAACCATCTCCAAAAAATCTGGATGTAAATCAAAGTTAAAAGACTCTTCTTGTAGCAAAGATGCATTTGGTAAATCTTGTGTAGAGTTTAAGTTGTTGTCGATGTCTAGTTGAGAGACTGATTTTATTTGCTGAATAATAGCTTGATAATGGCCTATTAAATCGCTCATATTCTTATAACGGTTGTCAACATTAGCTTGTAAACAAGTATCTATAAAGTCAACAAGTAATTTAGGAAGCAACGTTTGTGGATTAAGCTTTTTCCGCTTAGCAATGTCAATATCAGTCATTATGCTATATTGACACAAGGCTGTAGGTAAGTCGTGACAACTATTAAATAGTTCAAAAGCAATAATCCCTAACGCAAAAATATCTACACGAGCATCAATCACTTGTCCTAGACTTTGCTCTGGAGCCATGTAGGAGGGTGTACCTAATGACATACCTAATTGGGTGCTGTCTGACGATTCAATTTTGGCAATACCAAAATCTGCAATTTTAATACGATCATCATCTAATACGATGATATTAGCAGGTTTAATGTCCCGATGAATAATACCTTGTTGATGAGCATAATTTAGGCCATCACAAATGCTCAAAAACAAACGGTTAATTTGTTCAAATGATAATTTTTGTTGTGTTTTTAATAAATTTTCTAAGGTATGACCGTTGACAAACTCCATGACAATATACGGAGTGTTGTCTTCTTGTTGGCCAAAGTCGTAGATGGCAATAATATTTTGATGTTGACAACGTGCAGCAGCAGTTGCTTCGGCTTTAAAACGTTTTAGTAATTCTGCGCCAGAATCGCCTAATAGAAGATGATGATGAATGGTTTTAATAGCAACGGTCCGATTGATACTACTATCAAAACCTTTATACACTATGCCCATTGCTCCATGTCCTATAATACCATCAATTCGGTATTTTCGGTTACCTGAAATTTTGCCTCCGAAGATTTTGAAGGAGCACCCTCAGGTTTGGGACTCCATTTATTTGGTTTCATGGACATTACTTTTACGCTCAATCTCTCTGACTGTTTTGATGTACAACTCCTCGACTTTTTGTCTAGCCCAAGGCGTTTTACGCAAAAACTTCAAACTTGATTTGATGCTTGGATCTGTCGTAAAGCACTTGATCTTGATATCCTGCCCCAACGTTTCCCACCCATACCATTCCACCAGTTCGCCCAGGATCATTTCAAGGGTCTTGTTTTGGAGCGGATTTGACATGGGGCAAGTATAGCACGACTACCGTGGCACCTGCTGCAATGCGCCTTCCTCGCGCAGTTTCCTGACCTTCTCGTCCCGGCCCCTGTTGTATTCCCCCGCTGCCCCGTCCGACCGAATCACGCGATGGCACGGAACTTCCGGATTCATATTCTGACTCATAATCATGCCAACTGCACGAGCAGCGCCGGGTCGGCCGGCGCCCGCTTCATCTCCAGGGCATAGCCGATGGTGCCGTTGCTGAGCCGCTCCGCCACCGCCACCGCCGAGGAAAGCCGCGGGATGCGCACGCCGTCGGAACCCTTCTGCTGCGGGAAGAGCTGCGCCAGCGGCGAGTCCGGCTTGATGCGCCCGATGT
>NZ_CALETI010000093.1 GCF_937920075.1 uncultured Agitococcus sp. | reverse complement strand
ACGTGCTGAGGCCAGAGGCTCTGTTTTAGAAGCTGAGGCCGCACAATTACGCAATAACAACCAGAAACAACTATCCGCTGAACGTGTTGCTATTGCCAAAGAGGAAGCAGCAGAACAAACAGCGATAAAACAAACAGAATTAGGCATGATGTCTGATTTAGGCGGCAGCATACTTGAATTAGCTAGAAAGACTGGCCACGAAAACAACGCTATTGCACAAGCGGCTTTTGTTGCTCAAAAAGTTATTGCTATTGCACAAGCTGCTTTAATGGTAGAACAATCAGCAATTGCAACACAGGCAAGTTATGCAATGGCAGCCTTCATGACTGCAAACCCTGCTTTGTTGGTTGCAGGTACAGCTCATGCCGCAATGATTCGCGGTTTAGGATATGCAAATATAGCACTAATGGGCGCAATTGCTGTTGTAGATGTTGCTCAAAATGTTAGCGGCGCAAGGGCAATGGGTGGCGATGTACAGGCAGGTAATCAATACTTAGTGGGCGAGCGCGGTGCTGAGATTATCACGATGGGTGGCAATGGCCATGTTACACCTAATCACAAATTGGGTGGTGGTGATACTAAAGTGACGATTGTTAATCAAACCACGGGTAAAATAGACCGCACTGAAGAGCGTAGAATGCCTGATGGGGAGCTTATTTTAACCGTGATTGAAGCGGTAGCGGCACAAACAAGAGACCCAAACAGTAAGATTAGCCGCGCCCAACAACAGTCTTATAATTTACAGCGGAGACGCTAAATGACCGCAATCAATTTACCGCGTGATTTATATCCTGTGACCTCGCCAAGTGGCTATAGTTATGGTTCGGCAGGTGGTGTAAACCGTACTGAGGTTGAGGGCGGTTTTAATCGCTATGCGTTAGACTTTGACCGATGCACAAGGGTTTTTAATGTCGCGTTAGCGTGTACAGCAGGGCATTTACGAGTGTGGGAGTTGTTTTATTTACGCATCATTAAAAAAGGCGCGTTATCGTTTGAGATGCCACTTGATAGCGGTACAGGACTAGAGCAGCACGTTGTTAATATCATTCCTAACTCTGTAAATACGGCAGCGACGGACGGCAATAATTTTGTTGTGACTTTTCAAGTAGAGGCTGAGCCTAAAATATATGACTTTACCGAGGAAGGCGCAGCGGCAATAATTGCTATTTGGAATGCAGGTGCTGACATTGCTGACATTACAGAATTGTTTGACCGTCTTGCTGAGTTTACGTTAGAAGATACGTTGGTGCTAGTATGAGTTTAGATATTGAAGCAAGATTAAGAGAGTTTTTGGCTAGTGCGCCACAAACAAAATACATGATTGAGGTTATTAGTATTGCTCATTCTTCACTGACTCAAACTTATCATTTGTGGAAAGAGCCGACAAGCGGCGCGGTAGTCGATGAAAACAGCAATACACTTGTCGTGCAATCAACTAATCTAAATGTTGCACTGGCTGGCACTCCCGACAACTTAGACCAAAAGTTCAACGTGTCAATTGACACTACCGATGCTGATAACGTGCTTAGAAAAGAGTTAGACAGAATTGCTTTAGGCACAACTGAAAAAATAATCTTGACGTATAGGGCTTACTTATCTGATGATTTGACCGAGCCGCAAGCCGTCCAACGATTACAAGTTGAATCTATCACATATACACGCGGCGTTGCTTCATTGTCAGCCGTTGCGCCTAAGCTAAATGTTACGCGCACGGGTGAGCTTTACACATTCAGTCGTTTTCCTATGTTGCGTGGTTTTTTATGATTGAAAAATATCTAGCCAAGCATTACGAATGGCCGCCGTGTTGGCAGTTGGTCGCTGATGTTTATGTCAATGAGTTGGGTTTATGTGTTGATGATTACACGCCTAAAACCGATTCGATGCGCGATGTTGCTAATGCTTTTCGGCTTGCTTTACATGACAATAAACACGGATTTGCACAGCAAGAAAGCGCAAATAATTATGATGTTGTTTTGCTTGGAAAGAATAAAAAAGTTACTCATTGTGGGTTATATTATAACAATGGCGTTTTGCACAGCTTGCGAAATATGGTTATTTGGCAACCATTGGCGCAAATTACCGACACCTACGGACTGATTGAGTATTACCGATATGACCGTAACAATTGATTATTTTAACAGTCCGTTTGATAAAGAGCCTACGCTATTTCAGGCTGAAACTGTCGCGCATTGGATTTTAGAACATAAAGAAGAATTAACAAATTATGCGATTTATGAAGGCCAACCTAGCCAACAAACCGATATTACTAAAAACGTAGAAAAGTTAATGTCGAGCAATGGGCATTACATTGTTTTGTTGAGTCCATGCGGTGACGCGTTGGCTTTTCTAAACCCGTCCGCGTATTTAACGCTAAAAATTAACGATTATCTCATTCAGAAATTAGTCCCTACTCCCAATGTTCCGACAAACATTAATCGCACTCAACAAAGCTCTAACAACTCTTTAGCAAACCGCACAAACGAGGCGCGGGTACTGCAACGAATAGAAGATATTTTCGGCTTAGTTCGCGCTTATCCTTCGCTTATCCAGCCTGTTTACTCAAAATACATCAACAACAAGCAATACGAATACTCTTATATGTGTATAGGGCGCGGTTGGTATCACGTGGCAGACGTGCGCGATGGTGAAACATTATTATCAGATATTGATGGCACGAGCGCGGAGTTCTTCAACCCTTTCACAAGCCCAAATAGCGGCAGTCCTTTTTTAACTATCGGCTCTGCTATTAGTGAGCCGATTCTATTGGTTAAACGCTCAAATAACGTCACTGGTGAGGTGTTAAAAGCGCGTAATCAGTTTGTTTTAACATATGCTGGGCTAATTGATTTTTATAAAGCGTCAACAATTCCAAGTGTATACGATAGAATAGGCGGGGTTAGTGATGAGATTTACGAGAACACATCTGTCGGTGACGTTATATCTATAGCAGGTACACCTGCCGCTATTTATGACGGCAGCTATACAATAAGGTCAAAAATTGGCGGATCTAATATTTTAGAGTTGACAACAGCAACGCTTACACTAACATCATCAGCAAGTGGCACATTTACAATAACATCAGGCAATCCTGAATATACGTCATGGGTGACGCTTAAAGACACTAATATGACACAAGTATGGGTTAATTTAGTCGCGCCACAAGGGTTATTTTATGATGCAGGTAGCGGTAAAACAACTCTCTCTGTTGACTATGCTATAGAGACGCAGGCGTTAGATGGCTCATATCTACCCACAGGCGCGATAACAACAACAACAGGAACAATGACGGCAGCGACAAGCGACGAGCAAGCAAAAACTATCGAGATAACAACAGGTCATACAGGCGCAACACGGGTACGCGCAAGACGCACAAGCAACCACGATTACGGCTTTAGCGGTACAGTAATTGACGAAATAAAGTACCAAGATTTATACGCAGTCACGCCGATTACAGTAACGGATTTTGGCAATGTGACAACTGTACAAGTTGTGTCAAAAGCAACACAACGAGCGACATCATTAAAAGAGCGTAAGTTTAATTGTAACGCCACGCGCAAATTGCCGACATTTAATGGCACTACGTTTAGCGGCTCATTTGCTAGTGATGGTTCAGTCGCAAGCGGTACAATATCAGCCACAAAGTCATTTATTGATATTTTAGCGGCAGCAAGCATTGATTCAAAAATAGGCCAGCGTGTATTGGCTAATGATGTAGATATGGCTCAAATATGGGGTGTTAGAAATACAATCAACACATGGAATCCGCTTAATATAGAGTTTGGTTACACATTAGACAGCGATAATATATCATTCGAGGAAACAGTACGAATGATTGCGGATAGCGTGTTTTGTATTGCCTATCGACAAAACGGCAAGATTAGATTCAGTTTTGACAATGTACAAGCGTCATCAAGCGCATTATTTACACACAGAAACAAGAAGCCCGCAAGTGACACTATCAGCCGATTATTTGCAGCAGATAGCGAGTTTAACGGCATCGAGCTAACTTATAATGATAATGTCAGTGATGCTCAGGAAACGATTAAACTACCGCTTGATTTAAGCGCAACAAACTATAAAA
>NZ_CALETI010000092.1 GCF_937920075.1 uncultured Agitococcus sp. | reverse complement strand
CCAGCCGCATTAGACGCATCAGTGCTAACAACAAGGTTAAATTTTTCGGCTTCGGCGGTTAGTTCGCGGATTGCTTCACTGCCTTGGCTTAGATGGGGCAACAATGCAGGGCCTGCACTTTTACCTAACAAATCCATTGCTAAACTTGTTTTTGTTGCTCCATCGTTCATGCCTGCCAACACGTCACTAATATCCATCATTACATCAGATGAATTTCGTAACTGGCCATCTTGTTCGCGTAATTTAATACCAAGCGTTTCAAATAAATCAGCTTGTGCTTTGCTGCCTTGTGCCGCAGCATCCATATTCAAAGCAAGTTTTTGTAAGCCGCCAGTATAATCTTCTAAAGTCGCATCGTTAAAATGCAGTGCGTATTCCATCGCACTAAGAGCCTCAGCCGTGGTGTTTGCACGAGCTGCAATATCAGCTAAGCCATCGGCATAATCAATTTGCTCTTTGATGCGTGTTTTTATTTCGTCAACAACAAAAAGTCCTGCTAAAACACCAGCCAATTTTTTAGCATTTTCAGCAATACCACCCATTGCTTCATCAGCAGTTTGTTGGGCTTGATCCATGCCACGATCAAAAGCAGCACTATCCGCGCTTAGACTAACGTGCAATGCACCAATTTGAACGCCTGCCATAAATCACCCATAAAAAAACCGCTTAACGCGGCCTTTATTCAAAACTACCAAAAACACTATCAATCTTATTTTCTAAATCATCATCTGAAAGCTCATGCTTACGCGGTTTATAAACCATAAAATCATCAGACGTTTTGGCGGTTTGTTTTGGCGAACGATTGACATTAAACGTCATTGCTAATAACTCAGCATTACGTCTATCAGCCCTAAGCTCGCCAAAGTGCGTTTCTTCAAAGTACATACGCCATTCGATTAACTCGTTATAACTCAGCGTATGTTCTAACTCTGCAACCGTGCGCCCTAGTTTTAACGCCAGTAAAAATAAAAACTGGCGATCAGGACGCGCTAAGAGTTTTTTTCGTGAGCCTCAACATCATCTTTAAGCATTTTATTTAAGCGTAAAGCCACGTCCGACAATCTCACTACTGCTAAACTATTAAGCTGCTTAATTTGTTCGACATCATCAACACTAAACACAGCTTGGCCGTTTTCGTCTTTAACAGTAAACACCAACAACAACGGACGAAAGTTAATAGCACGTTCACTTTCTTTAACCAAACGATAGGCTTCATCAAAGTTGGCACGTTCAGCAACAGTCATAACACTGACATTAAGTTTTAAGTTATCGCCAAACTCAGGAACGGCAACTAACTCGGCAATGGCCGCGCCAATAGTCGCAAAAATAGCAGCTTTAAGACTCATTTTATATCCACTCATTAAACAGGGAATGTACGAACAGGTTTACCGCTAACTTTAATGCCTAAAGTTTGTCGGTGAATATCATCCATACCATGTGTCGGGGTCATTTCTTTAAGTACACCAAAGAAAGTCCACATTCCACCATCACGATAAACAATACGATATTCAACAGGGTTAGCTGCTTCAATATCTGCTTCTAAAAGACGCTGATTATCTAAGGC
>NZ_CALETI010000091.1 GCF_937920075.1 uncultured Agitococcus sp. | reverse complement strand
ATAAGCGATAACCGCGTAAGTCACAAAGAAAACAGATATGCAATAGCTACGCCAGTGCTAAACGTGGATAACTTTCCTTTTGCGAATGTCTTTGACTCTAACAAATCATTTTTCTCTCTTCACACAGTTATTGTTTAACAATCAAACCTAAAATTTAGTGATTAAGTCTAATGGCTCACGCTTTTTAGTGGTTGGATGGCTTTACTCAACAAAAAGATGGTTTTTCTAAAAATGCTATTTCTAGCAGAAAAATATTTCCGTGTTATTATCAAAAACAATTTCGATAAAAATATTTGATCTACATGAAACACGATTTTGACCCTAATAAAGCGGTGATTCCCATTGCTTATCCGCGTTTGTTACTCGATTTGATGGTTGAGCGAGGTTTTAGCCGTCAACAAGTTTTACATGGCTCTCAGCTTGATGAATTAGTGTTTGATAAACCCGAACAACGTTTAACACCTGCTCAATTTTTATTTTTGATTTTAAATTGTTTTTATTTAAGCAAAGACCCTGCTTTGGGTTATGAAATGGGCTTACGCACGCCTGTCACCTCGCATGGTTTTTTAGGTTATGGGGTCATGAGTTGTGCCAACTTAGAAGAAGCCATTAAATTAGCTGAACGTTTTGTGCGTTTACGCACCGTGTTAATGAGTTTTAAATTATCTATAGAAGGTGATTTTGCGATTGTAGAAGCCAGTGCCAACTATCCTGTTGGCTTGTTGCGACAATTTGTCTTTGAAAGTTTATTATTAAGTTTAGCTCGGGCAGGCAGTTTTATTACTGGCAATGGCATGAATAGTGGCGAAATTCATTTTGATTTTCCAGAACCTAGCTATTATCAAGCACATAAAGATAAATTACCGCCGATTTTTTTTAATAAAGCCAGTAATCAATTACGTTTTCCCAAAGCCTTTTTAAAACAACCGTTGATTATGGCTGATCCTGTTGCTGCCAAATTAGCTGCCGAACAATGTGAACGTGAATTGGCATTAATGGATATTAGTGACGATATTCCTAGCCAAGTTAGAGCAATGCTTAATCATCAACAGGGTGAATATCCACAATTAGAACAAGTGGCTGAACGTTTGTTTATGTCATCAAGAACCCTAAAACGGCGTTTACAACAAGCAGGTTTAGGTTTTCAACAACTGTTAGATGAAGCGCGCAAACGTGATGCGATTAAATTGCTGCAAAACACTTCGTTAACCGTAGAGCAAATTGCCTTACGTTTGGGCTATACCGACCCTGCCAACTTCACCCGTGCTTTTAAAAAATGGACAGGTGATACACCCAGTAAATATCGCAGTTAACGTGTGATATTTTTAGTTCTATAACTTTTGGGTGGTTCGTTATACCAGCGTTTAAAGGCACGATTAAAGGCACTTTGCTCGGAATAGCCCAACAACAAGGCAATATCCGTCAAAGAAAGCGTTTTATCCTGTAAATAACGAATCGCTAACTCACGACGGGTATTTTCTAAAATATCCTGAAATACCAAACCACGTTCTTGTAAACGACGTTGTAAGGTTCGTGATGATAAAGCTAAATAACTAGCAACGACGGGCAATGTTGGCTCACCTTCATGCAAGGTTTGCACAATGACATTTTTTAATTTTTCTTCAAAAACATCCGCTTTGGGCAAAACCCCCAGTAATGCTTCAGCTTGTTGTGATAACAAATCTAATAAAGTCTGATCTCTGTGTAATAATGGTGTTGATAAATATTCTAACGGTAAACGGACACAAGTAAACTCTTTATCAAAATCGACAGGACATTGAAAATAATCCAAATAAATTTGGATGTTTTGAGGTTTAGGATTTACAAAACTGACATAGGTAGGATGTAAAGGTTGGCTGGTTAAAATATGCAAAAAACTCGTCAAGGCCGCAATTGAGGTTTCATCAATTAATGCACCGGGTTTGCCATACTCAACCCCCCAGCGTAACTCCATGCCACGTTCATCAATATGCACACTAAAGGGGTTAACGTCATACACCAAACGTTGATAACGGGCAAAACGATTTAAAGCTTCGCCCAAATTTTGACACGACAGCACCAAATAACCCAACACCCCCACATGACGAGGGGCAATTCGTTTACCAATCGCCAAACCTAAAGCCGTGTCATTGACCGCAATCGAAATTCGTTCTAATAAATCCGCCCACAAATGCAAAGGAATACGTGCTTGTTGACCATATTGCAGAATAGCTTCATCTAACTCAGGGATTTTTATATTTTTTTCTTGGACAAAATCGCCCAACATTCCCAGCATTGAGCCAGTCAAAAAAAGACCTTTAAACATATTTTTCTCTTTTTATTAGCTAATTATTAGTATAATGGCGCAATATGTTAAAAATACTACAATCAGACAATTTTGCAAAGCACAAAAAAGGGAGCAATGCTCCCTTATTAATAAAAAACGACTAACTATTTCAAGCCTAAAACGTCACGCATATCATACAAGCCTGCGCTTTTTGAACCAATCCATGCTGCAGCACGTACTGCGCCGTTGGCAAAGTTCATACGGTTTGTGGCAACATGACGAATCTCAACACGCTCGCCTTCACCCATAAAAAACACGGTATGATCGCCAACAATATCGCCACCACGAATAGTTTGGAAACCAATGGTTTCGCGATTACGTGGGCCAGTATGTCCTTCACGAGCATAACAAGCGACATCTTTTAGATCACGGCCTAATGCTTTGGCAACCGCTTCACCCATCATTAATGCAGTACCTGATGGCGCATCCACTTTATGACGATGATGAGCTTCTAACACATCAATATCAACCGTATCACCAAAGGCTTTAGCGGCAAGCTCTAATAATTTTAAGGAGACGTTAACACCAACCGAATAATTACCTGAATAAACAATTGGAATATCGTGGCTAGCTTCAATTAAAAAATGTTTTTGTTCTTCAGAAAGGCCAGTTGTGCCAATGACA
The DNA here is from genome assembly GCF_937920075.1 of uncultured Agitococcus sp. Classification (GTDB taxonomy): domain Bacteria; phylum Pseudomonadota; class Gammaproteobacteria; order Pseudomonadales; family Moraxellaceae; genus Agitococcus. The sequence goes on along the minus strand of NZ_CALETI010000091.1, from coordinate 1,402 downwards.
ATCCCCTTACCTTCTTGCCGACACAAGGCGACGTTTTGCATGGTGGCAGTAGGCGTAGTAAAGTCAATCACTACATTAACATGATCAATTTGACTCGCCAAAGAGCTATTAATCTGCACACCCATTGGACTTAATGCCGCCATTTCACCTGCATCTGCACCAATTAACGAATTACCGACACGTTCAATAGCAGCAGCTAATTTTACATCTTCACGAGCGGCAACGGCATGAATCAAAGCACGTCCCATACGACCTGCTGCACCACAAATACCAATATGAGTGATTGATTTGGGCATAATTAGCTCCTTTTTGCTTTAGGGGGACTTTTTAGGATCATAAGTAAGAAGCGTTGAATTAGCTAGTCTTTGTTATTGTAATTGTCTAAATAATCCTCTTTTAATAGCTTAAAAGAGGATTACTTACAGGTTAATTTACTTAAGAAAATAAGTCTTTAACACTGTCAAAAAAAGACTTTTTGTTAGGTGATTGTTTGTCGTTACCTTCTAAAGAGTCATGAAATTCACGCAATAACTCTTTTTGACGGCTGGTTAAATTAACAGGCGTTTCAACAATCACTCGGCACAACATATCCCCTGCCTCGTAAGCACGAACAGGTTTAATACCTTTGCCACGCACGCGGAACATTTTGCCTGTTTGTGTGCCTTCGGGGATTTTCAGCTTAACACGACCATCTAACGTCGGTACTTCAATCTCTGAGCCTAAAGCAGCATCAACAAAGCTAATCGGAATTTCACAATACAAATCTGCACCATCGCGTTTAAAGATATTGTGCTCTTTCACCACGACTTGTACATATAAATTGCCTGCAGGTGCACCATTAGCACCAGCTTCGCCTTCACCCACTAAACGTACCTTGTCACCTGTATCCACGCCTGCAGGAATCGTGACTTCTAAGGTTTTTTGTTTGTTGGTTCGACCTTCGCCATGACAAGCATCACACGGGTCTTTGATGATTTGGCCTTTACCACGACAGGTTGGACACGTTTGCTGTACGGTAAAGAAGCCTTGTTGCATACGCACTTGGCCTTGTCCACCACAAGTGCGACAAGTGGTCATGCTTGAGCCTTTTTTTGCTCCTGTACCATCACAAACATCACAAGCAGCAGCAGTGGTAAAACGGACTTGTTTTTTGACACCTTTAACCGCTTCTTCCAGCGTTAACTCTAAGGTGTATTGTAGGTCTGCACCACCACGTTGGCGACTGCCACCACCACGACCACCGCCACCACCAAAGATGTCACCAAAGGCTTCAAAAATATCACTAAAGCCGCCACCGCCACCAAAACCACCGCCAAAACCACCTGCCCCCATGTTCGGGTCTACACCTGCATGACCATGACGGTCATACGCTGCACGCTTATCAGCATTAGAGAGAATTTCA
>NZ_CALETI010000090.1 GCF_937920075.1 uncultured Agitococcus sp. | reverse complement strand
GGCAACGGCTGTTAAAGCAATGGCAACGCCTACGCTAACTTGATTGTGTAAATCTTTATTGATAGTCATGTTCATTACTCCCATTAAGCCTTGAATTCAATAAAACGGACGGCTTCGGAGTTCACCAAATCGCCACCTGTGCGCTTAGTAAAGTACCATTGCACCACATCTGGATTAGTGATGTTGTCACGAATCACATTAACGCCGCGACGGTCAACAATCTGGTAGGCTTGGTTTAAATCACCAACAAACATAGACAAGCTGTCGTTAGCAATATCGGCCATGTGGTCAAAATCAGGCACTACTGGGATACCTAAAATCATACCAAACGGCGAATCAGTCAAGTTCCAAGTTGGCTGCCAAATAAAGTTACCATCGGAGTCCTGCAACTTCATCGCTTCTGCAAAAGTAAACCGATTCATGCCCCAAATAGCACCCGCACGATAAGCACCGCGTAAGGACATAGCAGCATCAATCAAAATCTTGCCACCGTTAGGAGTTACAGCAAAACCACCATTTACGCCTGTCTTGAACTTTTGTACTGTACCCCATGCGCGGGTATTGTCGCCCGTGTATGCGGTAGCAACAGTCATCATGCCGCGTGGTTGTAATACACCGTTACCTAATAAGAACCCGTGTGCTTCACCCTCTGCAAAACCTTGAGCCGCATCATTAACAATCATTGCTTCGATGTCGTAATCAGCATCTTCAAGCATTTCAGTTGTTGCGGTTGGGTATGCGTAAAGTTTTTTAACTTTGATTTCGTATTGGCCAAACTGCTTAGTCGCTGTGGTGCTTGGCGTATTGCCTTGAAAACCCCACGAATAGCTGTTACGCCCATTATCAATCAAACCTGTCACTGTTTCTTTGCCTGTGTTTTTAACATTGGCAAAACGGCGAACAGGTGAATTGTCGCGAATACGTTGGATAATACGACCAGTTGTGTCGGACGTAGTTAAATAACCACCATCGGGATTAGTAATCGTGCTTAATGCTTTTTGCTCAGTATCGCTTAATTGCATACCGCGCATTTTCTTGAATAACGCGCTTTTTGCTTCACGCACTTCTTTAGTTAAACCATCGCTACCAGTTTGAATCTGTGCAGATTGAGCGGCTTTAACTTCTTGAATAGCTTGAACCAAACCAGTGATGTCGTTTTGAATCGCATCTTGTTTTGATTTTGTTTCGGCTAAAACATCACCATGCTTTTTAACTTCGGCAATGGCTTCTTGTTGGGATTGGCGTAATTGAGATACGGCATTGCCTGCATCATCAATTAACTTTTTTACTTCGGTAATATCAGTCATG
>NZ_CALETI010000089.1 GCF_937920075.1 uncultured Agitococcus sp. | reverse complement strand
CCTCGGGCTTAATATAACAGAGCCACTATAGAAAAAACTATAGTGGCCCCTGATTTTTGTAGTCTTTTGCAAAAACTGTCAGACAATGACAAGTTTTTCGCAAGATTGCTTAAGCACGTGCGCTTGATTCACCGTGTTCACGGTCTAAACCGAAAGCAGTGTGTAGAGAACGTACAGCAAGTTCTAGGTAGTTTTCTTCAATAATCACAGAAATTTTGATTTCTGAAGTTGAGATCATTTGGATGTTGATGTTTTCTTTGGCTAATGTACCAAACATTTGGCTAGCCACACCTGCGTGAGAACGCATACCCACACCCACTAAAGATACTTTAGCGATTTTGTCGTCACCAACCACTTCACGAGCACCAATTTCTTTGGCGATGCTTTCTAAAATGGGTAAAGCTTTACGGAATTCGTTGCGGTGAACAGTAAAAGTAAAGTCTGTGGTGTTGTCGGCACTGATGTTTTGCACAATCATGTCGATTTCGATATTGGCATCACCAATTGGGCCTAAAATGCGATAAGCAATACCAGGGGTGTCTGGCACGCCACGAATGGTTAATTTGGCTTCGTCACGGTTAAAGGCAATACCTGAAATAACTGGTTGTTCCATTGTGTCCTCCGAATCTGTGGTAATTAATGTGCCTTCGCCTTCAGCAAAGCTAGACAATACGCGTAATGGCACTTGGTATTTGCCTGCAAATTCGACCGAGCGAATTTGTAAAACTTTAGAGCCTAGGCTGGCCATTTCTAACATTTCTTCAAATGTGATTTTTTCTAAACGACGCGCTTGAGGTACAACACGTGGGTCAGTGGTGTACACACCATCAACGTCGGTATAAATTTGGCATTCATCGGCTTTTAAGGCGGCTGCTAGCGCAACACCTGTTGTGTCTGAGCCACCACGACCTAACGTGGTAATGTTGCCTTGTGCATCAATACCTTGGAAACCTGCAACAATAATCACATTACGTTTTGCAAGTTCGGCACGCATAGCAGCATCATCAATTGATTCGATACGTGCTTTGGTAAAGGCACTGTCAGTACGAATGGCAACTTGTGCGCCAGTCATGGATTTAGCGCCTAAACCACGTTTTTGTAAGGCCATTGCTAATAAGGCAATCGTGACTTGTTCGCCTGTTGACACCATTTGATCGAGTTCGCGTGGGTCTGGCTCATCCGTAATGGCTTTAGCTAAGGCGAGTAAACGATTAGTTTCGCCACTCATCGCAGAAACGACAACCACAATATCGTGGCCTTGTTTATGCCAACGCTCAACACGTTCGGCAACGGCTTGAATACGTTCAGGTGACCCAACAGAAGTGCCACCGTATTTTTGAACAATAAGTGCCATAGTAAAGATTTCCTATTTTTGCTGTAACCACAAAGAGACACTGTTAAGCGCTTGAGGCAGGGCGGCAACATTTGTACCACCACCTTGTGCCATATCAGGACGACCGCCGCCTTTGCCACCTAACTGAGTTGAAATATGTTGTACCAAATCACCTGCTTTAAAGCGTGAGGTGAGGTCGGCTGTTACCCCTGCAATCACGGTAACTTTGTCGCCTTCAACCGTCGCTAAAACAATCACACCAGAAGCCAATTTATTTTTTAATTGGTCAAGTGTTGTACGCAAGGATTTAGAGTCTGCACCTTCGAGTTTGACGGCTAATAACTTAACGCCGTTGATGTCTTGGACTTGAGACAATAAATCATTGCTAGCACTGCTGGCTAATTTTGCTTTTAAGCGTTCGATTTCTTTTTCTAAATCACGATTACGTTCAGCCAGTTGTTGCACTTTATCGGCAACAGCTTGACGAGAACCTTTGACTAATTGGCCAATGTGGGCAAGGGCTTGTTCGCCTTCCGCTAACCACGCTAAAGCGCCTGAGCCTGTTTTGGCTTCAATACGACGAATACCTGCGGCAACACCACCTTCGCTAGTGATTTTTAATAAACCAATATCACCTGTGCGCCTAACGTGTGTACCACCACATAATTCAACCGAGAAGTTGTCTGTGCCCATGCTTAACACACGCACTGTGTCACCATATTTTTCACCAAATAAGGCCATTGCGCCTTTGGCTTTGGCGGTATCAATATCAGTGACTTCAGTAGCAACGGTACTATTCGCTAAGATTTGACCATTCACTAAGGCTTCAATTTGGCTGATTTGTTCGGCAGTGACACCTTCTGTATGTGAGAAGTCAAAACGTAAATAATCAGCGCAAACTAAAGAACCTTTTTGTTGCACGTGTGTGCCTAAGGTTTGGCGTAAAGCGGCATGTAATAGGTGAGTCGCGGAGTGGTTGCGTGCGGTGTTGGCGCGTAAAGTATTGTCAACTTGACCTTCAACGGTATCATTTACTAACAATTGTCCTTGTGTGACGATGCCATGATGCAAAAAGGCGTTACCCACTTTAGTGGTGTTTTGTACTTCAAAACGGGTATGACCCACTGACAATACGCCAGTATCACCGACTTGACCGCCAGACTCGGCATAAAAAGCAGTTTTATCTAAGACCACAACGGCTTTTTGACCTTCGTTGACGTGATTAACGGCTTCATCACCAATAAACATGGCCACAACTTTGCCTTCGCTGCATGTGCTGTCATAACCTGTAAACACAGTATCAACATCAACTTTGAGTAAGCTGTTGTAGTCAAAGTTAAACTTGCCAGCTTTTTGTGAGCGTTCGCGTTGTGCATCCATACAAGCGTTAAAGCCTGCTTCATCAATGCTTAAATGACGCTCACGGGCAATATCTGCCGTTAAATCCATTGGGAAGCCGTAGGTGTCGTATAATTTAAATACCACATCACCACTGATGACTGTGCCTTGTAAGTTGACTAAATCTTGCTCAAGAATTTTTAAACCTTGCTCCAATGTGCGGGCAAATTGTTCTTCTTCTTGCTTTAACACTTTTTCGATAAAAGCTTGACGTTCAACCAATTCGGGATAAGCAGCACCCATGACTTGGGCTAAAGCAGCAACCATTTTATAGAAGAAAGGTTGTGTTGCACCGAGTTTGTTGCCATGACGACAAGCGCGGCGAATAATACGACGTAATACATAACCGCGGCCTTCGTTGCTTGGCACAACACCATCAGCCACTAAAAAGCTACAAGAACGCGCATGATCAGCAACGACTTTTAAAGAAGCTTGTTGTTCGTTGCTGCAACCAATTGCATCGGCAGCGGCTTGTAATAAATGTTGAAATAAATCAATTTCGTAGTTGCTATGAACGTGTTGCATTACTGCACTAATACGTTCTAAACCCATGCCTGTATCAACAGAAGGGGCAGGAAGTGGATGCAATACACCGTCAGCGGTGCGATTGAATTGCATAAACACGTTATTCCAAATCTCGATATAACGGTCGCCATCTTCTTCGGCACTACCTGGTAAACCGCCCCAAATGTCGGCACCGTGGTCATAGAAAATTTCGGTACAAGGACCACAAGGGCCTGTGTCACCCATTGCCCAGAAATTGTCTGAGGCATAGGGTGCGCCTTTGTTGTCACCAATACGAATAATACGTTCAGCAGGTACACCAGCCACGTCTTGCCATAATTGGAAAGCTTCGTCATCGGTGGCGTAAACAGTGACCCATAATTTATCGCTTGGAATATTCAACCATGCAGGAGAGGTTAAAAACTCCCACGCATAAGCAATCGCATCGTGTTTGAAATAATCACCAAAACTAAAATTACCTAACATTTCAAAGAAGGTATGGTGACGAGCCGTGTAACCGACATTTTCTAAATCGTTGTGTTTGCCGCCTGCACGCACGCATTTTTGTGAGCTAACGGCACGGGTATAAGCACGTTTATCTAATCCCAAAAAGCAGTCTTTGAATTGGTTCATGCCCGCATTAGTAAATAATAATGTGGGGTCATTAGCAGGAATAAGAGAGCTGGATGCTACACGGGTGTGACCTTTGCTTTCAAAAAAGCTTAAAAAGGCTTCGCGAATATCGGCACTACTACGCATGAATACTCCAAGACAAATAATTTCTACGATGAACCTAATTAACGATGATGGTTAAGTGCAGTCGTCTGTTAATAACGCAGGTTTATGTCATTTTATAAGGATCAAAACGTTTTTGAGTTTTAAAAGCGGTTTGGACGTTAAACCTACAAAAGCTTGAGATTATAACGTGTTATTAGGATACGGGTAGTGGTTTATGTACGAAAAATATGAACGTTCAGGCTAAGGAAGCTATTTGCTGTTTATATTTTTACTGAGAGTTCTTGTTACAAAGCAAAATAAAATAATTTTAGCCAAGCAATCGCTTGGTATTTTCTTTTTTAGTTATTTGTTGTACGATCATCCAAAATGTTGGCTATGATGTTTATATAAACGTCGTATCCGATCAAGTTTAGGTGCCGTATTGCGTTTTGCAAATGATCCTAAAAATTACAGTCCAATTACAGATAGAGGTATAAAGGATGTCAACAGAGGCTTTTATTTATGATGCAGTGCGTACACCGCGCGGCAAAGGCAAAAAAGATGGCTCTTTGCATACGATCAAACCCATTGATTTAGTGGTCGGTTTAATGGATGCCTTAGCAGAGCGTAATGGCCAAGGTATTAAACAGTTGGCTGATGATGTGGTCTTGGGTTGTGTGACACCTGTGGGCGATCAAGGTGCTGATATTGCTAAAACTGCCGCCTTAGCCGCTGGTTTAGCAGACACTGTTGCAGGCGTGCAAATTAACCGTTTCTGTGCTTCTGGCTTAGAAGCAGTGAATATGGCTGCGATGAAAGTACGTTCAGGCTTTGAAGATTTAGTCATTGCTGGTGGCGTAGAGTCTATGTCACGTATTCCAATGGCTTCTGATGGTGGTGCATGGGCAATGGATCCTGCAACTAGCTTAGCCACAGGTTTTGTGCCTCAAGGTATTGGTGCTGACTTAATTGCCACGATTGAAGGTTTTTCACGTACAGATATTGATAGCTTTGCGTTACAGTCACAAAAGCGTGCAGCGGCTGCCCAAGCAAGTGGTCATTTTGATAAGTCTGTTGTACCTGTTAAAGATATTAATGGTTTAACGGTATTAGCCAAAGACGAATTTATTCGTGGCAATGCCACTTTAGAAGGTTTAGGTGCATTACAACCTTCCTTTATGATGATGGGTGAAATGGGCGGTTTTAACGCTGTTGCCTTACAAAAATATCATTGGGTAGAAACCATCAACCACGTTCATACCGCAGGTAACTCTTCGGGTATTGTTGACGGTGCGGCTTTGATGTTGATTGGTAACGAAAAAGCGGGTCAAAAATTAGGTTTAAAACCACGTGCGTGTTTCTTGGCAACCGCAGTATCTGGTG
>NZ_CALETI010000088.1 GCF_937920075.1 uncultured Agitococcus sp. | reverse complement strand
GTGACGGCAAAGCAACAGCAGAGCAATTTAAGCAATCTTTTGATGATTTATTTGCAAATAAAGATGCCGTTATTGCTGAGTTAAACGCTTTAACAAAAGACCAACTTTTTAAAGAAGGAGGTTATAACATCCAATATCGCTATAAAAACGATAAGAAATCAGTTATTGCCGAGGCTGTTTATCGTGAAATGATTGGGCGTTATTCGCTTAGCCGAGGTATTTCCTATGGCATGGGCAAAAACAGCTATGAAAATGCTGTTAAGAAGATGGTTGATGATACTGACCAAGCACGCTTAGATGATTTTGCCAAAGAATATAAGCAAATGATTGATGACCGCGCTAAGGAAATAACTGAAAAAGCCGAAGCGTTAAAGAACCCACAAACCTTAGAAGATTACCGTAATTTAATGCGCTCAAAAATGGCAGACGGCAGTACACGTCAAGAAGCTTTTTTGAGCTTAACGCCTGAGCAGCGAATCAAATATGATGAACTGGAAGCCGAAAGCACCAAGGAAACACGAGAAGCTAAGAAACGCGCCTTACAATCAACCATTAACACAGCATCTCAGACCACAACTGGAACCATTATCGAAACAAAGCATACGCGAGATGGTTATGACTTGTTTGTGGTGCAGTTATCAGACCGTTTAAGCACCGATGATTACAAACAAGTTTTGTCTGAGGCCAAGCGTTTAGGTGGTTGGTACAGTAGCTTTAGAGGCAATGGCGCAATTGCTGGATTCCAATTCAAAGACAAAGGTTCGGCAGAGGCGTTTTTAGCACTTGCAGGCGGTGACACCACGGCAGCAAAAGAGCAAATAGACGCTAAGATTGATGCCTTTGAAGATAACCGCAGTCAAACAGCAGTTGAACGCTTACAAGCCATGTCTGATAAATTAGAGGAAAAGGCTAATGAAGAACTTAACCGAGACCGTTTAGCCAATACAGCACGCAGAGCAAGATTTGCAGCATCAGCAGAATTTGCAGCACGCTCTCAAATTGCTTTGGCCAAGACCATGCGTAACATTGCTGATGCAATCAGTAGTGGAAAAGCTAAGTTTTTAGATAATATCCGCATGAAAACGGATGTTGAGGCATTGCAAAACTATATTTCAACCGCAAAAGACAACGAAATTCGAGCAAAGTATAAAACCTATGCTGAGCAAGAAAAACGTAAAGGACAGCCAGCAACAGTAGAAACAGCCGACTTTGCGACTTACCCATCCTACACCTTGTATCGTTCAGACTTAGCCATGCTTGGCCGAAAACTATTAGAGATTGAAGGTCTCAAGAAGTTTGGCCAACAGATTATGGCGGTTGCTGATGATGTGAGCGATGCTTATCTTGAGTTTGCAAAAAAGAATTTGCCTCAAGTTTCGCGCTTTTCAAAAGGTGATTCATCTTTAGCAACATTCTCTAGTAAAGATATAGCTGAACGCTCAATTCGTAAAAGCGGATTAACAGGAAAAGCTATCGTCCTACAAGTTAAACGTGGCGAAAACATTATTATTTTAAGCCCAAGCGAAGCAATTAACCTAAAAGTTTGGGAAGGTGATGCAGACAAACGTATTACTTTAAAGCGTGAGTTTGGTAATGATTTGGTTAATGCTGTTGGTCGTAGAGCAGGAAAGAACAACAATCTATTACCTTATCAATTCCAGCTTAACTATGACAAGTTTAAAGCATTATCACGCATGGGTATTGAAACGCCTAGTGA
>NZ_CALETI010000087.1 GCF_937920075.1 uncultured Agitococcus sp. | reverse complement strand
TGTTAATTGCCAAATTTTTTCAAAAAAAGCGGTGTTAGTAATACAAGTAAACCATAAAGCCAATAAAGCATTAATGACCGCAGGGCTACGCCAAGATAAGTGATTTAAAAAAGATTTAAGCATATCAATTTAAAGAGTTAGGAAAATAAACATTGACCGATAGGCCACCAGTAGGACGATTTTGAAAGGTAATTTTTCCATCATGCAAATCAATAATTTTTTGTACAATAGATAAACCTAAGCCTGTCCCTCGTGTATCTGAACTTTGTTCATGGCGATAAAAACGTTGTGTCAGGTGCATTAAATCTTCTTCTGGGACACCTTGGCCTTGATCGCACACTTCTAAACAGAGTTGATTATCATCTTGTTTAAGTAATACTTGTATGCTGCTGTTAGAGGGTGAGTATTTAATCGCATTTTCGATTAAATTACGCACTAAAACATTCATTAACACCCGATTGGCTTTGAATATCATTAAATCTTGTTGATAGTCTAATTCTAAATTTTGCTCTTTTTGTTGTGCTAAAGGATAAAGAGCAGCAGTCACTTCTTGCACCAAACTAACTAAATCAATCGCATCACGTTGCAACGCTTGTTTGTTGGCTTCCAAACGCGCCAAGGTTAATAATTGCTCAACGGTGTGTGTGCTACGATCAACGCCTACTAAGGCATCTTCGATTCCTTGTTGTTTTTGTTCAAAGGTAGTGGCATCACTGGCCAGTTGTAACTGCAATTTTAGTACAGATAATGGGGTGCGTAACTCATGAGCAGCATCTGCTAAAAAGCGACGCTCACGTTCAATGCCTTCATCCAAACGATCTAATAGGTGATTGAGTGCATGTAATACGGGGCGAAGCTCATTAGGTGGATTATTGGTTAATTTAACAGGCTGTAAATAGTCTAAATCACGCTCTTGCATTGCTCGTGATAATTGAGTGAGCGGTAATAAGCCACGTTTAATCACATTACCAATTAAAATCATAATCATGACAATGGCAATAATTGTCCCTGATAACATACTAAATAAAATGTTATGCAACATTTCTTCACGAATATCAGAACGCTCGGCAACCATTAACCAATAGTGATTAGCAGGAATTTGATGGGTATAAATAAACCATGTATGTTTACCTGATTTTTGTTGAAAAAAACCTTTTTGTAGGGGCGAAAGTGCGTGTGTAGGTGCACTAGGGGTGCTTAAAATTAATTTTCCTTGTTTGTCCCACACTTGAATAGCCACTTTACGTTCGTAAGCGTGGGCATCGGCATTAAAATCTTCACCTTCTTCTAAATGGGTCGCTTTGACTTGAGAGAGAGCTTGATTGATTTGCTCAATATTCAGTTTATGCGGTTTTTGATTAAGAAAACCTTCAATAAATCTAGAATTTTCAATCAGTTGTGCATCATGTAGTTCGCTTATTTCGTGAGTGCTGGCCACATAACTAATTAAAAATGAGGCACAAGACGACAATAGTAATGCGCCAAATAAGCCAAGTAGAAGATATTGGCGAATCGACTTCATTTATGTTTCTCTATAATGTAGCCAATACCACGCACGGTTTTAATCAGTTCGGGATAGAGTTTTTTGCGTAAATGATGAATGTGTACTTCTAAGGCATTGCTTTCAATGTCTTCGCCCCATCCATATAAACTTTGTTCGAGTTTTTGACGAGTGAGCACTTTGCCAACATTTTCGAGTAGTTCGTGTAGCACCATAAATTCACGGCGGTGGAGGCTAATTTCTTTATCTTGATAAAAAATACGTTGATTTTGTGGTTCTAAACGTAAGTCGCCATAACAAATTTGGCTTTCGGCTCGGCCATTGGCACGACGAGTTAAAGCACGAATCCGTGCATAGAGTTCGGCTAAATCAAAGGGTTTTAATAAATAATCGTCTGCGCCTGCATCCAAACCTTGTACTTTGTCTTGGGTGGTATCGCGTGCAGTTAAAATTAAGACAGGTGTTTGAATGCCTTTAAGTCGGGCTTGTTTAAGTACACTCATGCCGTCAATTTTGGGCAAGCCTAAATCTAAAATAATTAGGTCTATGTGTTGGTCTAAAATTGCTTGTAGTGCTTGGCTACCATCACGCAGCCAATCCACGGTGTAACCTTGTGGCTCTAAGGCGCGTTGTAAGGTTTGTCCAAGCATCAAATCATCTTCAACTAATAAAATACGCATACGCCATAACCCTATGTTTTGTAATGCTTTAGCTTAAATCGGCTTTGGCAGCATAATACAATAAATGACAAAACTTAAGGATTGCTTAAGGCAATATAATTTGTGTAGGCTTGGTGGGTGTTGATTATTAATATGAGCAATAACGTATGTTAAGCATAAACGTTTTGGAGTGTTTGGCTGAATTTATATTTTTGTATACAGGGAAGACGCTCCAAATCAATGAAATACAAACTTATATTGAACCTAAGTTAATAGAGAAGGAGTTAATGAACTCCTACAAACATGGACTAATAACAAAAGAAGAAGTTTGTGATTTTGTATTCGCACATTTATATACGAAATTTGTTCTGTGTAATGATGTACAACCTATTAGTCCTGAACAACAAATGGGTATTAAGAATAAATTTAAGAGTTTATTATTTAATAGAAATGTAAGCTGTGAAGTACGAAACCCACGATAACCGTTCAATCAAATAAATTGAGCATTTTGTACACGTTCAAAATCACTATCTTTACCCACATTTGGCATAGCCATTAATGAGTCAATAAAACAATCAGGTGATTTTGTCGCATAACGATTTTTTAAAAAGTCTATAAAAGCAATGACTTGCTCTTGAGCAATTGGCGGTAAACTATCAAAATTTTGTATGGCAGTGATAGGCAACATGATCTTTACTCCTAAGAGTGGTTTTGTTTTATCATAGCATTTAGGATAATTAGCAGCAAAGCAAGAAGTGTGGGCTTCTTAGCCAAACCCACAAATCAATATTAACGAATACACCAATAAGGCGTATCCATTGCGTCTAAAAACTGCTCAGCAAATTCACCTTGTAAACTCGCAAAAGTTGCCATCATGCCTGCTTCAATACACGTAGGGGCAGCGACTGTAACGGAGTGGGGTGCATCAGTAATTGGCCAACCTGTCATTGGGTTTAAAATATGGCTATAACGCACACCATCTTTTAATAAAAAGCGTTTGCTATCACCACTGGTCGCCAATGCGCCTTGGCTAATTTCTAAAATACCTTGTGTTTGACCATCTTGTTCAGGGTTTTCAATGCCCACTTTCCACGGTGAACCATCACGACGCGTACCTGACACACGCAAATCACCGCCAAAATTAATTAATACAGGCTCTTGGGTATGCTCAGTGGCTAATAACCAAACTTTATCAACCGCATATTCTTTGCCAATGCCACCAAAATCTAACTCCATGCCATAGGGAAGAGAAATGACGGGATTTAACCAACGCACCTTTTCCCAACCAATATGGGGTAATAAAGACTCAACCACTTCAGGATCAGCCAATAAACTACTACCATCAAAACGCCATGCTCGACGCAAAATGCCCGATGTCACATCAAACATGCCACCACTTAAGGTATAACATTGTGCCGCAAAATCAATAAGTTCAGCAGTTTCGGCATCCACTTGAACAATGCCACCTTCACAATGATTAATTTGATAAACAATATTATCAGGCTGATAACGGCTAAACTTTTGTTCTATACGCCATGTTTCTTTGCTAATTAAATGGGCGAGTCGTTGCACGAGTTGACTATCATCAGTATCAACTAACACCTCACAGGTGCTAGCCATTGCCTCAAATTGAATTTGCCAATAATTATGATGATGTTGAATGTGAATTTGGTTACTGCGGTCGTGGGACATAGAGGCTGTTCCTTCCTTTACTAATCCCTCACCCCAACCCTCTCCCACGGGGCGAGGGGGTTCTCTCTCCCTTTGGGAGAGAGCTAGAGTGAGGGTAAATAAAAGGTTAAAATTTAAAAGAATAACCAAACTGTACCACTAAAGCATTCAAATCAGGAACCAATGTTTGTGTTTTAAGTTGACCAATTGCAGGTGTTTTGACATTACCAGCTTGATTGTATTGTTCAACACGTACACTAAACTCTCGGTCATTGCTTAAGGTTTTGCCATATTTAATGCCAAACGTGGTGGCATCAAATTCGCCTAAACGCGAATCAGCCGAAGCAAACTGCGGTAAGGTTTGACCTTGTACCAAGAAGTTTTGATAAAAGTCGGCGGCTGTTTGGGTATAAAAACGCACATGTGGCTCTAAATAACTGCTATCGTTGAGTTGGTAACGATAACGTAAATCGAGCGTATGTGAATTAATGCCCCAATCATCGGTCATATAACGATAAGACACATCAACAACATCTTCGGTTAAATGATATTTGGTCTGCCAAAATAAACTATGACGTGTGCGGCTATCAGGACGATTTTCAAATAAATAATCTGACGCAAACCCTGTAGTGCCATCAACCAAGCTTAAGACTTTATAAGGGTCGGTATGATAACCACTGGATGTGCTTAACGAGTAATTCCATTGCATAATCGTTTTACGATTAATCACTTGGGTAACACCAATTAAGGCATCAATCACCGTTTTATTATCATCACCTTCTTTGATATTAGCCGCCATAGAACTAAAGGGCTTAGGTTTGCCACCCACAGAGTTAAGCGTATCTAATTCTAGGTTTAAACCTGCACTGATTGTGGTATTTTTGTTGTTTAAGTCTTTAGAAATCGCTCCATTTAACGATAACGATTTAAAGTCAAACTCAGAAGAAATGCCACCACCGACACTGGCTTTGTAGTCTTCGCCTAACGGTTGTTCCCAGTTAGCATGAACGGCCGCACGGGTGTCTTTGAACTCACCATCTAAAGGTTGGCTATTTGGTGCAGTGGTATAAGTTTTATTACCAGAAGGGCCAGTAAAGGTTTGTGGCTGGCTACTGGAGGTTGCGCCATTAGGTGATGCACCTGTTAAGGAGTCTAAAGTGACTTTTAAATTAAGAACACGCTCATCACCGTAGTCTTTTTTAAAGTTAACAATCGGTTCAGCAGCCGTCACACGACCACTATCTTCGGCATAGTACAAAACAGCAGTATCCACTTGCCATTTTTTGCTATCGGCAGAAGTATCTTCGGCGTGAGCCGTTGTAGTAGCAATTCCTAATAAACCGCAGCTTGCTGCGGCCAATGCGGCACGAAAGGCTGGCATCTTTTTGTTAGTTAGTTGCATCCGCAGCCACCTCCACCAAATGCGCGACCACCACTGGACGCTTCTTTACTAAAATAAATATGGTCATCAATCGCGCTGTCTAATGGCGCACTATTGAGTTGCATGGACTTTTTCGCTAACAAATCGCGCTCCCAAGGTTTGACTCCTAAAGAGCTACACGCTGTTAAGCTGCTGAGTAGCACACCACTAAGGATGAGTAGGCTGAGCTTGTATTTCATTATTTGACTCTCTTTTATTCCCTCATCCCAACCCACTCCCAAAGGGCGAGGGGGTTCTCTCTCCCTGTGGGAGAGAGCTAGAGTGAGGGGGTAAATGTTAGTTTTTTAATAAACTGTTAAGTTCTGTTTCGTATTGGCTTTGTTTATCAAGATGAAAGCCTTTATGTTTAAAACGAGGTTTTCCTTCTCGATCTAATACATAAGAGCTAGGCATGGAACTGACTTTGAAGTCTTCGGCTAATTTGCCGTCTTTATCAAAAAGAACATTAAATTCGGGTTTAAATTCACTTAAAAATTTGTCAGCAAGTTTTTTATCTTGGTCAACGTTAATGGCAATAATCACTAAACCATCTTTGCCATATTGTTGTTGCATCTTTTTCATCCACGGAAAAGATTCACGGCAAGGGCCACACCAAGATGCCCAAAAGTCAACATAAACCACTTTGCCTTTATAACTGTCTAAATTTAGGTTATCGGCATGAGTCAGGGTACTACTTAGGGCTAATAAACTGGCACCTAACCATTTGACAATTTTATTCATTATCTAATACCTATTCATTGAATGCTGATGAGCATTACTTGTCTGAGCATGAGGCTATTCTAATCGGTTAAATCTTAAGGATTACTTAAGGAAAATTAATTTTATTCATAATTATAAAAATGATGATATTTGTATAAATGCATGAATATAAATTAAATTTTAGTTTTTACCTGTTTTAAAAGTTATTTCTATTTCTTACTTTTCTTAAGACTCTCTTAATGAATGCTTGTTACATTGTTGACTAGAAGAAATTAATTTATCAGGGTGAAGATATGCGCCTTTGGCCTATTTTGCTGTTAGCAACGTCTATAAATAGTGTACAAGCTGCTGTGCCAAGTTTTGATGATATTCCTGCTGAAGAGGATTATTTAGAGGTTGGCCAAGCGTTTCAACCTGTTGTCAAAACGACAGATGGCCATGTGCAAATGAGTTTTACCATTGCTGATGGTTATTATTTATATAAGAAGCGTATTTCGATACAAAGTACAGATAATAATCATCCTGTAGTCATGGGTGACGGCCAATTTAGCCAAAAAGCCGAAATTAAAAACGACCCCAATTTTGGTCGGGTAGAAATTTTTCATAAGACTTTAGCTGTTGAAATTCCTGTGTATGCCCAAAATCCTCAAGATGTGGGTCAAATAACAACGGTCAAAGCCATTTATCAAGGTTGTTCACAACAAGGTTTATGTTATCCACCACAGACAATTAAAGCCAATGTTAAGCTTTTGCAGTTGGCACCCACATCCACTGTTGACACAGATAATTTGACCACAGTGAATAATTCAGCAAGTGTGGGTAGTAAAAAAACGGATACCAATGATGCCAATAGTTTATCGCAGTTTTTGGCGGGTAGTAGTTTAGGGCTGATATTGGCGACATTTTTGGTGTTGGGGATTGGCTTATCATTTACTCCCTGTGTGTTACCCATGGTACCAATTTTGTCAGGCATTATTGCTGGCCAAGGGCAGGGCTTATCAGCTAAACGAGGCTTTTTATTATCGTTGTCTTATGTGGTTGGTATGGCAACCACTTATGCTTTAGCAGGGATGGCCGTTGGTTATTTTGGCGCAAGTGCTAATTTATCGGCATGGATGCAAAGCCCTGTGGTGTTGTCGGTGTTTGCAGGGATTTTTGTGTTGTTGGCTCTAGCAATGTTTGGCTTTTATGAATTACGTTTGCCTGCATTTATTCAAGATCGTTTAAGCAATTTAAACCAAAAACAACAAGGCGGCACTTATGTTGGCGTGTTGTTAATGGGGATTTTATCGGCTTTAGTGGTATCACCTTGTGTGTCTGCACCGTTGGCAGGTGCGTTGTTATACATCAGTAGTACGGGGGATATGTGGTTAGGTGGTGCAGCATTATTGGCTTTAGGTTTAGGCATGGGCACTCCCTTATTATTAATTGGTGTCGGTGGTGGTAGCTTGATTCCAAAAGCAGGCTCATGGATGGTGGTGGTTAAGTCGGTGTTTGGTGTGTTGTTGTTGATGGTTGCCATTTGGTTGTTATCACGCTTTTTAGCGGGAGCAGTCACTTTAGTGTTATGGGGTTTGTTGTTGATTGTCTGTGGCATTTTGATGGGAGCTTTAGACAATACCCAAGCAGGATGGCAACGTTTTTGGAAAGGTTTAGGTGTTGCATTATTGGTATGGGGCGTGCTGTTGTTGGTGGGCGCTGCCAATGGTCAGTCTAATCCTTTAAGACCTTTACAGTTTTCTAGTACAAGCAATAAAGAGTTGAGTAACAAAACCGAATTAACCTTTCGGAAAGTCAATAATGCCCAAGAATTAGAAGTCGCTTTAGCTGAGGCAAAACAACAAGGTAAAGTCGCTTTATTAGATTTTTATGCCGATTGGTGTGTGGCTTGTGTGGAAATGGCACACGATACGTTTAGCTCGCCAATTGTTGCCAATGCTTTAAAACCTGTGGTGTTATTACAAGCAGATATTACCAGCAATGATGACAATGCACAGGCGATGTTAAAACGTTTTGGTTTGTTTGGCCCACCCAGTGTGTTGTTTTTTAATGACCAAGGCCAAGAGTTACGTGCGTTACGGGTGATGGGAAGTATGGATGCAGAGCAGTTTGTGGAGCATATTAAACCATTGCCGATTTAATAAAAAAGGGCGGAAATACCGCCCTTTTTTATGTTTAATCTTTAATAGTAAATGGCATAGGTGTTGTTGGATTTTTATATTGAGGTAGTTGCACCATACGTTGTAAGCCAAGCATGGTGTAATAGGGCGCTTGACGTTGTACAGCATTAATTGCCCATGATGGTACAACCCCACCAGGATGAATAAAACCTTCTACTTCTAGACGTGTTTTATCTTTTTCAATGGGTGTCCAACGAATCACCATATCTTCCGCCGTCATCCGAATAAATGGTGGACGTGGTGGAATAAAATCGGGGACTGCTTTGAGTTTAAAGGCAGCATAACCTTTTTTAGCCGTATAAGGCTCAATCACTGCATGAATAGCCACATCACGATCGGGTAAAGAAACGGGCGCATCATGTTGTAAATAATAATAAAACTCGGTGTCAGACACTTTTTTTAATAATTTTGATTCACGTACTGTCCAAAACCAACGAGTATAGTTTTCAATATCAAAATAAACACGAGCCACGGTTTCTAATGAACCATCAACAATGACATCCAGCTTAAACGAGCGAACGCCACCATTTTGATCATCACGT
>NZ_CALETI010000086.1 GCF_937920075.1 uncultured Agitococcus sp. | reverse complement strand
ATTTTACAAGCGTTATTCTTGGCATTAAATAGTTCAAATAGCTCAACAGCACAAAATGAGCCGGAAAAAGTGCCAGTAAATCCTGTTTTAACCCAAGGGGCAACGGCTTGTTTTGAGCAGCTATTAACCAACATTTTAACCGTCTTAAATCATGACCATGAGCAAAAAGTGCGTTTATTAACCACTCAGCAACTCGATAGCCTTAAGCTAAATGGTGTGATTTTGCGTGACTTAAAAGCGTTTTTTAGTCAAGGCTACGCATTGCCAAGTTCATTTTATATGGAAACAAAAGTGATGCGTCGTTGCTTAAACTTGGTTTATGTGGCGTTGTGTGATGTTTTAGGGCCAGTCAAAGCCGATTCAGTATTACATGGAGCGATTAACTTAACAGAGCAACAAGGGATTAGTAACTTCTCTGTGCGTGAATTATTGTAGGAAGCAACAAGCAAGGATGCTTTTCTTTTATCTCACCTCCTCTTAAAAATCCATTACAATCACCACTTTCTCACCTCTATTTTTAGGCTTCTATGCCCCAATCTCACTTGCTCAAAGGTTTAGCTTTATTAAGCTTATCAGCCTTTTTATTTGCCTCCATGGGCGTATTTATTCGTTTTGCTTCTCATACTGTTGATAACGCGACTGTTGTGTTTATGCGTAATTTAACAGGTACATTGCTATTGCTGCCCTTTGCCCTTAGTCAAGGTAAAGCCTTTTTTATCACTGACAAAATTTGGATGCATTTGTGGCGTGCCTTGGTAGGTTTAACTGCCATGTATGGCTTTTTTTATGCCATTGCGCATTTGCCCTTATCGAATGCGATGGTTTTTACCTATTCTTCACCCGTTTTTATTCCTTTAGTCGCATGGCTATTTTTAAAAGAACGCATTAGCGGTTTGATGTTATTAGCCGCTTTGATTGGATTAATTGGTGTGTTATTGGTCGCCAAACCCAGTGACGCCATGTTTAATTGGTTAAGTTTGGTTGGCTTAAGCTCCAGCCTATTAGCGTCTATGGCATTTGTTACTGTTCGTGCTCTAACCAAAACTGAACCAGCGACACGTATTGTGTTTTATTTTTGCTTGATTAGTACGATGGTATCTGCTGTGCCGATGTTTTGGCATTGGCGTATTTTAAACAGCCAAGAGCTTTTTTATTTGATCGGTGCAGGCACATTAGCCACATTAAGCCAAGTCTGTCTATCAAAAGCCTATGGTTATGCACCCGCAGGAAAAATTGGCCCAGCAAATTATTTAGCGATTATTTTTGCAGGAATATGGGCATGGCTATTATGGGGGGAAACACCTGACAATTTAAGTATTGCAGGGATGTTATTAAGATCGGAA
>NZ_CALETI010000085.1 GCF_937920075.1 uncultured Agitococcus sp. | reverse complement strand
GTGGCGAAATAACCAACGGTTTTACTTTAAAAGCATCGCCTTCTCGTGCAATAAAATGACCTTTTTCGTCTTTAATCCCAAATACTGCTCTGTTATCTTGCCAAGCCAAAAATAACTGAATATTGGGTGAACTGGCTCTAAAACGCTTAAATTGTTGCGGTAGGGCAGTCATCCACCAGTATTCACTTAACCATGCTTGCAAACTTTGCGCGCCTTTAGCGTTGTAGTTTTTTAGGCTATTGCTAATCGCCTTATGTTCTAAATCAGCCAATTGCTCTTGAGGACGCAAAGGTGTTGCCTCTTGAATACGCGGAATGGCATTAATGGCGTGTTGTAATTCGTCTTCGTTTAATAGCGTTTTTAAGTCGTGATTATTTAGGCGTAAGCTCTTTTCATTTTCAAAGCCAGGCCTGCAATAACTGGGTTTATTGTTGTGGCGTAAGCCTTTCAGGTTGTATTGCATAATAGCAATGTTAGGTTGAGTAATCGCTTCTTTACGGTGTCGGCGAACTCGACCCGCTAACTGAATAATCGAACGATAAGATGACGGCTCAATAACGGCCCAATCAAAATCATGGTCACGGCCAACTTCCTCTACAGGCGTGGCCACTAAAATAAAAATAACATGGTCAGTCTTAGTTTGGTTTAGGTGCTGTTTAATCACTCGGTTATTGAACGCTTGTGGCATTTCACCTGTTTTTTCTTTGCGCTTTAATACGTTGTCTAAATGTGTTTCTTGTTCGTGACGTAATAACAATACTTGGCGGCTGTGATAAGCCATGATTTTGGGCGAAATCGTATCGTCCCAATGGGTATTCAGTAAATACTGACTTAGGGCAATACATGGCGGAATGTTAGCCATTCTCACCACCCCAAAAGAGACTTTTTTGCCTGTTTGTTTATCAATGGTGTGATGTTGTTGATGCAGTTTAATAATTTGTTGTTGAATGAGTGCAAAATACTGTTCTTCTGTAGATTCGCTGTTATTGCTGCTTTGTTGATATAAAGCCTCACAGTCAACAATATAGCCTTTACGTTTAATCGTTTGTTGTTGGAGTTGCTCAATGCGTTTGCTAATAAAAGTCTGGTGTATTTTTTGATAGTGTGTGGTGCTTTCTTTGCTGTCTGTTCCGTTACTCATCTCAATCTGACTTTTAAACTCATCGACCCAAACACAGGCAATAGGGTGTGTTTGTTGTTTAAAAGCACTATGTAACTTCCAACCCTCTTGATAGGCATTAAAAAAACCTTCGGCAAGAGAGGGCGGAATGGTAGCCGAAGAAATCATCACCTTACGGCCTAGCATCCCTGCTAAATGAATTAAACGACCTATAGCAATTAAATCTTGACCATCAAAATCATCAACTTCATCAATCACTAAATCGGAGGACAATAAACGTAAACACGGCAAAATGTATTTACCGCCGCGCGTGGTTTCTGTCGCAGCAATAATATGGTCAATGGTACACGCCAAAACAGGCTTGTATAAAAAAGCGTGATTTTTAGGTTGGTTAGTAGGAAGAATGGCGGCTAAAAAGTCGGCTGTTGGTGCTTCACTAAAATCAAGTTCCTCATCTAATAGCAATTCGGCAGATTCAGAACCCAACTCTTGGAAAGTCGGTTCGGTATTCAGGCTTTTTTGCGCTTTTTCGTGTAGTTCTTTAACGGCTGCCGACCCAATTAAAACGGCTAATTCGCTGTTATCTAAGCCAATTTTGTGTCTATATTCATCACCCGTTTGTAAAGTCAGAGTACGCAACCCCAAAGCTAATATATAACGTAAACTTTCGCCATCATTAGACAAAGCGCGCATGATTTTGGCATTAGCAATCGTTTTGCCATAACCCGTACTGGCCATATTGACAATAAACCAACCGTTATTGTTGGCTTGTTTATGCTGTTGCTTAAAGGTTTTAATACTATCAACAGCCTTATCTTGCCATTCAAAGCCTGACGGACTTTTTTGTTTAAGTGCTTTAATATCAAGTGCAACATCCATATCGGTACTAAAACGCGATAACGATTGGCTAACTTGTAAGGCTTGTTGACTCACTTTGACTAAATGCTCATCCAGTTTTTGCTTAAGTACCGTTTGTTTGGTTTGATTACGTTCGGTATTGGCATATAACTCAATAGAGCTTTTCCACTTGTCGTCTGCTTTTTGAGAGGAATAATAATGGTCGCCTAACATTAAACATAAACGCGCATGATGTAACACGACTCGCCATGCACCATTTTCGGTTAAAACT
>NZ_CALETI010000084.1 GCF_937920075.1 uncultured Agitococcus sp. | reverse complement strand
ACGTGCTGAGGCCAGAGGCTCTGTTTTAGAAGCTGAGGCCGCACAATTACGCAATGACAACCAGAAACAACTATCCGCTGAACGTATTGCTATTGCCAAAGAAGAAGCCGACAAGAAAAAAGAGCTAGACGACCAACGGCTAAACGCTACAGGTCAATTGTTTGGTAATCTTGCAACATTGATGCAAACAGAGAACCGTAAATTGTTTGAGATTGGCAAAGCTGCCGCTATTGCTCAAGCTATCGTTAATACAGCAACAGCGATAACAAACGCACTAGCAGTACCGCCATATCCTTTAGGCTCGGCCTTAGCAGCAACCGCTGGGATTGCAGGAGCGGTGCAAATTGCGGCGATACAAAACCAACAGTTTGGTGGCGCAAGAGCAATGGGTGGCGATGTACAAGCAGGTAATCAATACTTAGTGGGTGAGCGTGGTGCTGAGATTATCACGATGGGCGGCAACGGCCATGTTACACCTAATCATAAGTTGGGTGGCGGTGACTCTAAGATAACGATTGTTAATCAAACCACAGGGCGTATTGATAGCGTCGAAGAAAAAACCATGCCAGATGGTGAACGTATTTTGATTATTCAACAAGCGCGTGATTTAATAGCGGCAGAGATGCGCGACCCGAACAGCAAAACGTCACGCTCGATGCAATCATCACTCACAGTACAGAGACGCAGATAATGCCTACTTTACCGCGTGACCTTTATCCCGTTTCATCGCCTAGCGGCTATAGTTATGGCGCGGCTGGTGGCGTTTCTAGAACTCAAGTAGAGGGCGGTTTTAATCGCTACGCTTTAGACTTTGAGCGCGGCGTTCAACAGTTTAATGTTGCCTTAGCCTGCACAGCAGATATGCACCAAGTTTGGACTTTGTTTTTTTACAACATCATTAAAAAAGGCGCGTTATCGTTTGATATGCCGCTAGATAGCGGCAGAGGGCTACAAGCACACACGGTTAATATCATTCCTAATTCTGTTAGCGTAAACGAAACGGACGGCAATAATTTTGTTGTGACGTTTCAAGTTGAGGCTGAATCAAGCGCGTATGAATTTGATGAAGGTGGAACTGGTGCGATATTGGCATTGTGGGAAACTGGTGCTGACATTGCTGACATTACAGAATTGTTTGACCGTCTTGCTGAGTTTACGT
>NZ_CALETI010000083.1 GCF_937920075.1 uncultured Agitococcus sp. | reverse complement strand
CGTGCGCAATTGCCTGACGGCAAGTTGGGCGAATTAGTCGATTTAGTGTCAACCATTGGTTTTGGTGCAGATGCCAGCCAAGCACGTGATATTTTAGGCCAAATTTATGAATACTTTTTAGGCCAATTTGCCAGTGCCGAAGGCAAGCGCGGCGGCCAGTTCTATACCCCAGCCAGTATTGTAAAAACCTTAGTGGCCGTGCTTGCGCCACATTCAGGCAAAGTGTATGACCCGTGTTGTGGTTCGGGTGGGATGTTTGTTCAGTCCGAAAAATTTATTGAAGCACACGGCGGCAAATTGGGTGATGTGTCGATTTATGGCCAAGAGTCCAACCCAACCACATGGCGACTGGCTGCCATGAACCTTGCTATTCGGGGTATTGAGTTTAATTTAGGCCGCGAACCTGCCGACACCTTTACCCGCAATCAACACGCTGACTTACGCGCTGATTTTATTTTGGCCAACCCACCATTTAATATTAGTGATTGGTGGCATGGTAGCTTAATGGGTGATTCACGTTGGGAATATGGCGACCCACCACAAGGCAACGCCAATTTTGCATGGTTACAGCACATGTTGTATCACCTTAAATCGACAGGCCGAGCAGGGATTGTGTTGGCCAATGGTTCAATGAGTTCAACACAAAATAGCGAAGGGCAAATTCGCCAAGCAATGATTGAAGCCGATGTGGTGGAAGTGATGGTGGCTTTGCCAAGTCAATTATTTTTTAACACCCAAATTCCTGCTTGTTTGTGGTTTTTAGCCAAACAAAAAAACACACGTAAAGGCGAAGTGCTGTTTATTGATGCGCGTAAATTAGGGCAGATGATTAGTCGTGCTCAACGGGAAATGACCGATGCCGATATTGCGTTAATTGGTGACACGGTGGCTGCTTGGCGTGGTGAGGCAGGGGCAAAAGATTATGCAGACGTTGCTGGCTTTTGTCGTAGTGTGCCTTTGGCAGAGATTGCCGAGCATGGCCATGTGTTGACCGCAGGACGTTATGTGGGTGCGGAGGAGGTGGAGGATGACGATGAAGCCTTTGCCGATAAAATGCAAAAATTGACCGAAAAATTAGCCGAGCAAATGGCAAAAGGGGCAGAGCTAGACCAAGTGATTAGGCAAAAGCTGGCAGGGCTTGGGTATGAATTTTAATCATACATTAATTTTGATTTAAGAAAATATATTGAGGAGACAATCATGAGCATGATTCATGCGGAAGTTCCCGATGGCTTGTTGCAGCAAGCACAATTATTAGTACAGCGAGGCTGGGCTAATAACATTCAAGAGTTAGTTAATGAGTCTTTACGGCGTTATATTGAGTCTCATCAGGAGGCATTAACCGAACAGTTTATTCGTGAAGATGTGGAGTGGGGCTTACACGGTGATGACTAAAACTATGCGGTCGGTGATTATCGCTGATGCAGGTCCACTTATTCATTTAGATGAATTGGGTTGTTTAGATGTATTGACCTGCTACCCCGAGGTGTTGTTGCCTGAAGCCGTTTGGCAAGAGGTTATGCAGCATCGGCCACAGGCTTTACAACATTCTTTGGTTAACTTTAAACAACAACAATTAAAGATCATTTCGTTACAAGTGGAAGCCTTAGTGCCGTTATACACCGTTCCATAAAACTTATCAAAACCTACTTATTGTAGAACAAA
>NZ_CALETI010000082.1 GCF_937920075.1 uncultured Agitococcus sp. | reverse complement strand
CAACAATCAAGCAAGTTATCAACTCAGTTTAGATGGCGGTGTAGTGCTAGATAAAACAGCCATTTTACAACTATTGCCAAAAACCTCTGTCATTGTTGGTACAGAAGGCAACGATACATTACAAGGTGGCAAAGAGAACGACACTTATATTGTTAATAACTCTCGTGATTTGATTCAAGAACCCACAGGTAACAACAGCATAGATACCGTACAAGCCTCAGTAAGTTATGTTTTACTACCCAGTTTAGAAAACTTAACCCTCACAGGCACAGCTAACTTATCAGGCATTGGTAACAGTGCCGATAATACGCTACAAGGTAATACAGGCAACAACCGTTTATTAGCAGGCGATGGTAATGACACCCTAAACGGTGGAGCAGGTGGAGATACCTTAAATGGAGGCAACGGTGCAGATGTAATGTATGGTGGTACAGGAAATGACACGTTTACCGTACAAGATATTGCCGATGTCGTTATT
Source organism: uncultured Agitococcus sp. (assembly GCF_937920075.1). Taxonomy (GTDB): domain Bacteria; phylum Pseudomonadota; class Gammaproteobacteria; order Pseudomonadales; family Moraxellaceae; genus Agitococcus. The sequence goes on along the minus strand of NZ_CALETI010000082.1, from coordinate 1,942 downwards.
GAATTTGCCAATGAAGGTTATGATTCCATCAATAGTTTTATCACCTATACCTTAACAGCTAATGTCGAACGCCTTAATTTAGAAAACTCAGGTGGTGCAATTAATGGGGTTGGTAATGAGCTAGATAACACGCTAAACGGCAACAATTTTGCCAATTTATTAATCGGTGGTGCAGGAAATGACACGCTACAAGGTAAAGGCGGTGCAGATACCTTAGAAGGTGGTTTGGGGGATGATGTTTATTATGTCGATAATCTAGGCGATGTTGTTACAGAACTAACCAATCAGGGTATAGACAAAGTTAATAGCACCATCAGTTACACCCTTACTGCTAATGTTGAACAATTATTTTTAACAGGTATTGCAGGCTTATCAGGCACAGGTAACGACTTAAACAATACTATTTATGGTAACAATGGCAATAATTTGTTGAGTGGTGGTGCAGGAAATGACAGCCTTAATGGTGGAGTAGGCAACGACACACTAGAAGGTGGTTTAGGCTTTGATACCTTAGTGGGAGGCACAGGTAACGATACCTATTTGTTAAATCTCAATTCAGGCCGAGACCTAATTAATAATACAGATACTAGCAATGGTAATGATAAATTATTAATAAGTGCAGGCATTAATGCCGATCAAGTATGGTTACGCAAATTAGGAAACGACTTAGAGGTATCCATTATTGGTACTAATAACAGTGCCAAAATACAAAATTGGTATAGTGATGCCAATAAGCGTCTTGATAGTGTACAACTGGCTGATGGCAAAGTATTACTAGAAGCTGAAGTGCAAAATCTTGTTGATGCGATGGCCAGCTTTACTATGCCAGCTATAGGACAAACCAGCTTAACCACGGCACAACATAATGCTTTAGATAGTATTATTTTAGCGAGTTGGTAATTCTTTCTAACCCTCCCTTAAAAAAGGAGGGTCTTTTAGCAAAATTATGCTTAACGACGCATATATTCTGGTAAATGTGGCGCAATAGTAGTCACTAAGGCTTTCATAATTTTAATGTTACCCGCAACGATATTGCCTGATTTTAAGTAATCATGGCCACCCGCAGTATCACACACCATACCACCTGCTTCACGAATCAATAGGTCACCAGCGGCCATATCCCACGGTGCTAAACCTAATTCAAAAAAGCCATCCAAACGACCTGCGGCAACAAAAGCTAAATCTAAAGATGCTGCACCTGCGCGGCGTAAACCTGCAGTTTGTAAAGCAACCGCTTTAAAAGCACTTAAATAAGAATCTAAATAGCTATGTTGATCGGGGCGGAACGGAAAACCTGTGCCAATTAATGCACCATCTAAGTTTTTACGTTGAGTCACACGTAAGCGACGACCATTTAAAGTTGTGCCATGACCACGACTGGCACTAAAGCATTCTTCAGTAATTGGGTTATAAACAACCGCGTGTTCGGTTTGGCCTTTATATTGAACCGCAATACTTACGGCATATTGAGGAAAACCGTGAATAAAGTTTGTTGTGCCATCTAAAGGATCAATAATCCATAACCAATCTTTACCAACACCTTGGCCTTCGATTAAACCTGATTCTTCACCCTGAAAGCCATGAATAGGGTAGGCTTTGCGTAGGTTTTCAATAATTAAACGCTCAGCATCGCGATCAACACGAGTTACAAAGTCGTTAATGCCTTTGGCTTCAACTTCAACATCAACAAATTGTAATTGCTGGGCAGCTTTGGCTATAAGCTCGCCTGCTTGTTTAGCGGCGCGAACGGCCATGGTAAGCATCGGTTGCATGGAGGTTAACTCTTAAAGAACAGTAACAGGACTTATGCATTTCATTGAAATTAGCGCGTTTTGTGAACATAAAACCATTGATGACGGTTGAAATGTGAACAAATAAGCGATAACTGCGTAAGTCCTAAGTAAATAGGATAATAATCCACAATTGAGTTGCAAATTATAGC
>NZ_CALETI010000081.1 GCF_937920075.1 uncultured Agitococcus sp. | reverse complement strand
CAGATAGGTTATCCGATTTTGATTAAGGCGGCTGCTGGCGGCGGCGGTAAAGGAATGCGTATTGTCGAAGAAGAATCTGAATTCTCATCGGCTATGGGATCTGCGCAGCGTGAAGCCCTGTCAGCTTTTGGTGACAATCGCATTATCTTGGAAAAATTTCTTCGCAATCCCCGGCACATTGAAGTTCAAGTTTTTGCGGATAACGAAGGAAATGTCATTCATCTTTTTGATCGAGATTGCTCCATCCAGCGTCGATATCAAAAGGTAATTGAAGAAGCTCCAGCGCCTGGTTTGCCTGAATCTACCCGTCTTTCCATGTATAAGGCTGCAGTGAGTGCGGCAAAGGCTATTAATTATGTAAGCGCAGGCACTATCGAATTTATCTACGCCGACGAACAATTCTACTTTATGGAAATGAATACTCGCTTACAGGTTGAACATCCCGTCACCGAAATGATTAGCGGCCTAGATTTAGTCGAGTGGCAATTACGGATTGCCGCAGGTGAACATTTAACCTTGCAGCAAGAAAATCTAAAAGCCAATGGTCATGCCATTGAAGTACGTTTATATGCCGAAGACCCTGCCCATGACTTTTTACCTGCGATTGGTAAGCTAAATCAATTTAGCTACAAGCAACAACACGCTTGGCAACGCATTGATACAGGTTTTCAAACGGGTGATGAAATCTCCCCTTTTTATGATCCGATGTTAGCCAAGGTCATTGCTTGGGGTGAAAATCGTCAATTAGCTATTGCCCGTTTATTACAAACCTTGGCCGATATTCGCATTAGTGGCTTACGCCATAACTTGAGTTATTTACAACGAGTCATTGCTCACCCTGATTTTGCCGATAGTCAACATTTAGCCACTGACTTTTTGGTATTGCGCCATCAAGCCTTATTAAATCAAGACAGTCCCTATCAACAAGCTGCTTTATTAGTGGCTGCCGCTTATTATTGGCAACAGCAACAACAAAGCGCCTCTGTGGTTAGCAATGATTTATATTCACCTTGGCAAAATTTGGTGGCATGGCGAACATTAGGTGACAACTATAGCAGCTTACAACTTGTTGTTAACGAACAAAACCAACAGCTACAATTGCAAAAACAAGGTGAAAATTTTGTTTGGCAACAGGCCGAGCAACAAGGACAATTTAGCTTTAAACAAGATAACCATGAGTTTATTTATCAAGATGCTCAGCAACGTTTACGTTTTCAAGTGACGCTGGATAGTCATGGTTTGCAATTAGCCCATGAAGGTGTGATTTGGCAATGTCGTTTATTAGAGCCTTATAAACAAAGTCAACAACAGCAAAACCAACACAAAGGCTATTGTGCACCAATGACTGGCCGCATTACCGCCGTTTTAGTCAATGCCGAACAAGCCGTGACCAAAGGTGAAACTTTAGTAGTGCTGGAAGCGATGAAAATGGAACATCGTATTGTCGCCCAAGACGATTTTACCATTGAAGAAATTTGGGTTGGTGTGGGTGATTTGGTTCAGGATGGACAAGTGTTGTTGAAGTGATTTGTATTTAAAAATCTCAATCTGTGTGTATCTCTTTTAATGCAGGAGATACACCTGAGTTATCTCTTATTTTCGAAGAATGCTATTTTTTCCATTTCTAACCAAGCGGACAAAACAACCATAACCTTTGGGATATTTACGAACTTTGCCTTCATAAAAAACCACAACACTGGCTTCTTCACTATTTTTTTGAGTAGTGGATGTCCAAAATGTGGCGTACTGGCCTTCTTCTTTAGGGCAAAATAAAATACCTTGGTCTGTTTTATAGCCCTCTTTATCTGCCAACATTAAACTGGCTAGTTCTTTTTCGGTCGGTAAATGCTAGGCGTTGAGCCATATCCATCGCCTCTTCAAAGTGTTGAGGCTTGCCATAAACATCTGCATCCCAAATATATACATCGTGACGATTGCCCATTTTAAACTCCTTAAACTTGCTGAACCAACAATTGTTCTTTTAACTTCATCATTTCATCACGGATTTTAGCCGCTTGTTCAAATTGCAAATCTCGCGCTTTGGCTAACATTTGTTGCTCTAATTCTTTAATGCGTTTAGCTAATACTTTGGGTTCTAACACTACATATTCAGCATTAGCTTCGGCAATTTTTTGCTCTTTAGCATCATTAGCAGCTTGTTTAGCGGTTTCACCACCATACACTTCCAAAATATCAAAAATCGGTTTAGAAACACTGCGTGGGGTAATACCATGTGCCGCATTAAATGCCATCTGTTTAGCTCGTCTGCGCTCTGTTTCGTTAATCGCACGCTCCATTGAGCCTGTCATTTTCTCTGCATATAAAATTGCCTTGCCATTCACATGACGTGCAGCACGACCAATGGTTTGAATCAACGAACGTTCAGAGCGCAAAAAGCCTTCTTTATCGGCATCCAAAATCGCCACCAACGACACTTCGGGCATATCCAAGCCTTCACGCAATAAATTAATGCCAATCAACACATCAAATACGCCTAAACGTAAATCTCGAATAATCTCAACACGTTCAACGGTATCAATATCAGAGTGTAAATAACGCACTTTGATCTTATGTTCACGCAAATAATCGGTCAGGTCTTCAGCCATCTTTTTGGTTAAAGTAGTCACCAACACCCGCTCTTTAAGCAAAATACGCGCATTAATTTCTGACATTAAATCATCAACTTGGGTAAAAGCAGGACGGATTTCAATGTCAGGATCAACCAAACCCGTAGGCCGAACCACTTGCTCAATGGCAATCGGGCAATGTTCTTGCTCATAATTGGCAGGGGTTGCCGAGACAAAAATGGTTTGTGGGCTAATTTTTTCCCATTCCTCAAACTTCATTGGTCGATTATCTAAAGCCGATGGCAATCGAAAACCATAATTCACTAAGTTTTCTTTACGCGCTCTATCGCCTTTATACATTGCACCAATTTGCGGTACGGTGACATGAGATTCATCAATTACCAACAGCGCATCGGCAGGCACATAATCAAACAAGGTTGGCGGAGCTTCGCCCTCTTTTCGTCCAGACAAATGCCGCGAATAGTTTTCGATACCATTGCAATAACCGAGTTGTTGCAACATTTCTAAATCATATTGGGTACGCTCTTTTAAACGCTGTGCTTCAATCAGTTTATTTTCGCCCATAAACCACTGCAAACGCGGTTCTAATTCGGCGCGAATAGTGCCAAGTGCTTGTTCGATTTGCTCTTTGGGGGTGACGTAGTGTGTTTTTGGATAAATAGTGACTCGTGCTGCTTTACGCAATGGTGCGCCCGTTAACGGGTCAAAATAATGGATTCCCTCTACTTCATCATCAAACAAACTGATTCTTATTGCTTCATCATCAGACTCGGCAGGAAAAACATCAATCACCTCGCCCCTCACCCGATAAGTACCCCGACTAAACTCTAAATCATTACGTTGATATTGCATTTCTGCTAAACGACGCAAAATAGCTCGTTGGTCAATTCGTTCGCCACGACTCACATGCAATAACATTTTTAAATAGGCATCAGGATCACCCAAACCATAAATCGCTGACACACTACAAATAATAATCGCATCACGCCGCTCTAACAGGGCTTTAGTGGCAGACAAGCGCATTTGGTCAATGTGTTCATTAATAGCGGAATCTTTTTCGATATAAGTATCAGATGACGGCACATAAGCTTCAGGCTGATAGTAATCATAAAACGACACAAAATACTCAACGGCATTATTTGGGAAAAAACTTTTAAACTCACTATACAACTGCGCAGCTAAGGTTTTGTTATGCGCCATAATAATGGTTGGTCGTTGCAATTTGGCAATGACATTGGCAATAGTGAAGGTTTTTCCTGAACCTGTGACCCCTAATAACAATTGATGTTGCTTGCCCTGTTGAATGCTATCGCACAAGGCTTGAATGGCTGTTGGTTGATCGCCAGAAGGCTGAAATTCAGTTTGTAATTGAAAAGCCTGTTTTGTTTGCATTTTAGGTCTCTTATCTGACGATATTTTGCGGTATTATTACGCCCATCTTAAAACTAAGATACTGTTATGAAAATTTATACGACAAGTTAAGTCGTATAAAGCCTAAATGTATTAAAGTTGTTTTTAACATCAACAAGAGGTTAATTCCGTGGAACTACGCTTATCTGACCGTGTATTAAGCATCAAACCTTCTCCTACTTTAGCGGTAACTAACCGTGCGGCTGAATTAAAGGCGGCAGGTAAAGATATTATTGGTTTGGGTGCTGGCGAACCAGATTTTGATACCCCAGAACATATCAAAGCCGCTGCTATTAAAGCAATTCAAGATGGCTTTACCAAATACACGGCTGTTGATGGTACAGCTGGTCTTAAAAAAGCAATTATTGCTAAATTAAAGCGTGATAATGGTTTAGATTATCAAGCGAATCAAATTTTGGTTTCTTGTGGCGGCAAACAAAGCTTCTTCAACTTAGCCTTAGCCTTTTTAAACAAAGGTGATGAAGTCATTATTCCTGCACCATACTGGGTTTCTTATCCAGACATGGTATTGATTGCAGATGCAACACCTGTTTGTATTGAATGTCCACAATCCCAAAACTATAAAATCACCCCTGCTCAATTAGAAGCAGCGATTACACCAAAAACCAAATTATTAGTCTTAAACTCACCTTCTAACCCAACAGGTATGGTTTATTCTAAAGAAGAATTATTGGCATTGGCTGAGGTTTTACGCAAACATCCTCACGTTTGGGTAGCCACTGACGACATGTACGAACATATCATTTGGACTAAAGAGCCATTTGTAAATATCGTCACTGTTGCACCAGATTTATATGACCGTACTTTAGTGTTAAATGGTGTCTCTAAAGCCTATGCTATGACTGGCTGGCGTATTGGTTATGCTGCTGGCCCAGCAAAAGTCATTGGTGCAATGAAAAACGTACAATCTCAATCTACATCTAACCCAACTTCTGTGTCTCAAGTTGCCGCAGAAGCTGCTTTAAATGGCGATCAAGACGTATTAAAGCCAATGGTTGCTGCATTTAAAGAGCGCCATGACTATGTAGTTGGTGCATTAAACCAAATCGCTGGTGTTTCTTGCTCACCTGCTGACGGTGCATTTTATGCCTTTGCTAATGTTGAAGGTGCAATTGCTAAAATGGGTTTAAAGAACGATTTAGAATTTTCTGAAGTGTTATTAAATACCGTGGGTGTTGCAGTTGTACCGGGTTCTGCCTTTGGTTTAGATGGCCACATGCGTATTTCTTATGCAACTAGCTTAAAGACCTTAGAAGATGCAATTGCTCGTATCAAAAAGGCAATTGAAGGCTAAGCTTTAATTGCGCCTCCTCTCCTAGTAATAGGAGAGGACTTTTGCATATGTTATTTAATAATTATTAAAAAATAAGCAGAATCACACATTTTGCACAACAATTAAGCAATCAAACCATTCAAAGTATTGACCTTTTTTAAATTTAAGCTAATATAGCGTCCACACCGACAGACGTTCCCCAATAGCTCAGTCGGTAGAGCAACGGACTGTTAATCCGTGTGTCCCTGGTTCGAGTCCAGGTTGGGGAGCCAAATATAGTTCTAAGGTGTTCAGCCTAGAACAAGAAAGCCTGTAGTAGCAATACTTACAGGCTTTTTTATTGTCTATAGTGTTCATTATAGATATTGTAAGCCAAGTTTTTTGTTGGTATTTTCGTTGGTATCAGTCAACTACCATCAAAAAAGATACCAACATGGCAACTACCAACAGCAATAAATTAACCGATACTGCCGTAAAAAGTGCAAAGCCTAAAGATGCACCTTACAAGCTCTCAGACG
>NZ_CALETI010000080.1 GCF_937920075.1 uncultured Agitococcus sp. | reverse complement strand
CACCAAAACCATCAATCACATCATAAGTAACATGCACCTCACCTTTAAAATTAAAATTGGGAATAAACGTATATGTATTATCACCATTATCAACCAATCGACCATTATTTACTTGCAGATTGGTAACACTTAATTGATCATCATCTATATCGCTAAAGCCTTTTAATAAATCATTAGCCGATAAAATATAAATTTGATCTCTAGTGCCATCTTTTAATATCATTTTTGCACCCATTAAGACAGGCGCATCATTCATTGGCTGTACGTCAAAACTGTTGCTCGCCGCAATGACACCTCCCTGACCATCACTCACTTCATAACTCAATGTCACTTTGCCGTTGAAATTCGCAGCAGGTGTAAAGGTGTAAGTATCGTTTTGATTATCACTTAACGCACCATTAGTGGCTGTTAAATTAACAACACTTAAGCTATCACCTTCAACATCACTAAAGCCTTGTAATAAATCACTGACTTGAATTATGTAAGACTGATCTTCTGTGCTACTTGTCAAGACAACAGGCGTTGAAGGCGCAATCGGCGCATCATTGACGGCATCTATTACAAAACTATTAGTGGCCGCAACAATGCCACCTTTGCCATCACTTACATCGTAGTTTAATTGGATTGTGCCATTAAAATTACTATTAGGGCTAATAACAATATGTGTACCATTTTGATTGATTACACTACCATTGGTGACTTGTAAATTAATCACGCTTAACGAATCACCATTAATATCGGTATAACCTTGTAATAAATCGCTGACCAATACGGGATAAAAAATATCTTCTGTACCTTTACCTAAAATGGCTGGCGTACCCGTTAATGTGGGTGGCATTTGTTGATTTACAATCAGTTCAACACCTGCCTCTGTCAATTCTTGGGCAATTTGTAGCGTTTGTTGAATAATATCTGCGTTACCTGACACGACTATGTCTAATACAGCATTTTCAAATACAAGTGTGCCTCTTGCCAAGCCATAGTCAAGGGCTATTTGTTCGGCCCAAGCAACAATATTTGGCTCAAAGTCTTGTCTCCAGTCACCATTACCTACGCCATCTACTGGAAAATTGAGGTTAGTATAGGTTGCTGTGCTTTCGCCTGCACCATAAACAAATAATGAGGTGCTGTTGTCAACACGCCAACTATTGGCAAAGGTGGTATAAATGGTTGATTCGGGAATATTACTATCTAGCTGTGTGCCATCTCGCAAAATAAACTCATCGTTGTGACTATCATTAGCATTACCTAATAAGCCAGTTACAGATTGATTTTTAGGCACAGGCATACGCACAAAATCATAACCTGCTGTGCTGTCAACTAATACTAAATGCCCTGCTCCATCATTAATTTCGTAGGTATCACCTTGTCGAGAAACATAGCCTGTGCCAACTTTAATGCTTACACCCGATGCTAACTCAACGGCAGCACCGTTAATCACTAAGCGATTGGCGGCTTTAGAATAAATACCAACGACATCATCACCAAACTTCATGGCAGTGGCGGTCACGCCCGAAACACGGTTGTTAATGGCCTCTGTGCGAATTTGCACCTCATAACCATCACCTTGCACAAAGGTAAATTCACCGACAGCTTGAAACTCATAAGCTACGCCATCAAAGGTATACATATGAGGATCACCTTGGGCATAACCATAGTCGTTTTCAATTGGGTTAAACTCAAAAGGCTGCTCTGTTGGCACGATTACCGTGTATTCAAGTTTTTCAATAATATCGATGTTAACGTTAACAGTCGCTTCAGACGTACCACCTAAACCATCAGCAATTTGATAACGAATTTGACCTTGTGTTTGAGTACCATCAGCAAAATAACTAATCGTTCTATCATAGTTAACAACCGCCGTACCGCCAGTAACTGACAAAATACCAACAGTTAAGAAGTCGCCATTAGCATCGCTATCATTTTCTAATACGTTTATATAAATACCATTAGAGATAATATTGTCTGGAGTACCATCCTCATAATGAGTAATCATTACGCTGGCATCTGCAATATCATCAACTGCAACTGGTGCTGCATTATTTGTAATCAAACGATCATAAATGTCTGCAGCAGTCCACACTGTGCCATCTGCAAATTCAATAGCATTTAAAGCATAATCTGCTTGGCTGCTAAAATAGCCTACGATATTAACTGAATCGGTTGTTCCTTTAATTGCAACAATAAGATCGGAGCCACTAACATGCAAGTTAATATCATTTTGATTAATACCAGCACCAAATACCAAACGATCATTATCTTGTGAATTAGCATCATAATTAAAAACTGTGTCTTGACCATCACCTAAGTTAAAGATATAGGTATCACTACCTTGATCTCCTGTTAAGCTGTCATTACCCTCACCGCCAATTAAAGTGTCATTACCCTCTCTAGCGACTATGTAATCGTCACCACCTAGTCCTGATATAACTTCATTAGAAGCACTACCATAAATCCAGTTATTATTATTATCACCAACCAAACCAACCGTTGCTGCTAAATCAGCAATTTGAGTCGCTGTCCATACTGTGCCATCTGCAAACTCAATGGCATCTAAACCATAAAAAGTCTGATCATCATAATATTGTAAAACGGTGATTGAATCTGTTGATCCTTTGATAGTAATAATGAGATTTCGCCCATCATAACTATCGCGATAAAATACGATATCACTCGCATTAATACCTTCACCAAACACTAAACGATCATTATATGGATTGCCATAATATAGATCGGAAGAGCACACGTCTGAACTCCAGTCACGCCAATGTATCT
>NZ_CALETI010000079.1 GCF_937920075.1 uncultured Agitococcus sp. | reverse complement strand
ATCAAAAATATCATTTATCATTGTTATTGTCCTTTTCACAATCGCAATCTTTTAATAAATAAGCTGAGAGTTTTTCGATTGTCGAAATGTTTGCACCTGTAGCACTGCCAGTTTTTAAGTACAAAACAGTGTTGTAATGTAAGCCAGTCGCAACCGCCACCATCTCTAACCGTCTATCTTGTAAACGCTCACGAATTTCTGGAATAGTTAAAAGTCGTGTATTGCTCATTTTTTTAGTCTCTATGCTTGTTTATGATGTTTGCATCTTAACAATAAAAATGTAGATTATCTATAATTTTTTATAGACAGCCCAACAAAAATGTATTAGATTATGCTCATCAAGCGCAGCCAATGGCTTTACTTGATGAAAACACAATCCAACGGAGTTACAAAATGTCTATTTTAGCAAGCATTAAAAAAGCTACCCCTCAAGCACCTGTTATCACGATTGTTGGTTTTGCAGGTTCAGGCAAGTCAACAATGGCGGGTATGTTCCCAAACCCTATTTTTGTACAAGCTGAAAACGCCACTTCTGTTTTCGAAACATGGGCGGAAGATGCGCAGCCAGCTTTTTTGCCACAATTACCGCAGCCAAACGCTAAACGCAATATCAAAACATCTGACGAGTTATTCGCACAATTGCGCGAGCTAATGACCGAAGTACACCCATTTAAGACAGTGGTATTTGACACAATCACCGCGCTTAATTTGTTATTTGAGCAAGAAGTGGTTGAGTTTGACGACAAAGGCGCTTCAAACATTGGCGAAGCGGCAGGAGGCTATAACAAGGGCTATTTAGTGGTAGCAGGTTTACACGCTAAATTACGCAGCGCGTGCGAACACCTACGCAAAAAAGGGATCACAGTCGTATTCCTTGCCCACACTGGAATCATTAAGCTAAAAAACCGCCCCGACAGTGGCGAGTATGTCGCTTACTCTTTAGATATGCCCGAAAAGTCACGCGCCATTTATGTTAGTAGCAGCGACTTGGTGGGCTACTTAAAAGCGCGTGATTTCGTGGTGGGCAATGAAGAAAACAAAAAAGGCCAAACCCAAAAATATGGCCGCGTAACAAACACGGGCGAGCGTGTTTTGATTACTAGCAGCGATGGTACTGTAGGTTATATTGACGCTAAAAACCGCTATTCTTTACCCGATGAAATTGAAGTAAACAAAGGTGAAAATCCTTTGCTTGATTTGATTCCGTTTTTTAAGTCTTAACCTAACCCTTTAACCCTGTATTTTACTTTTACAACAACGCGCCTATGGTGCAATCGGAGATACATCATGTCATTTTGGCAAAAACAAGACGGCTCAGCCGTAGAAAACACAACCAGCTTCGAGATGGGTGGCGGTGATATTAAGCCAATTCCTAACAATACCGCGTTAATCGCGGCAATTGAAGAAGCAAAGTGGGCTGAGTATGACGGCGAACATTATATCAATTTGAAATGGCGTGTTATGCGCCCTGCTGATTATGCTAACCGCGTTATTTTTCAAAAATTACACGTCTTTGACCCTAAAAAAGGCGACAAAGCCAAGCAAATGCTTGCAGCGATTGATGCGAATTGCGGTGGTAAATTAGCGCGTTTGAACGACGCGCCCGAAGACCACGACTTAATGACGGCTTTAATTGGTAAGCCGATGGCAGCTAAGGTTCAAGTGTGGGAGATTAACGGCAAAACAGGAAACTGGATTAGCGCGGTTAGTCCTGCCAAGCCACAAGCACCAGTACAAGCACAACCACAGACACAACCTCGTCAACCTGCACAAAACGCGCATAATCAAGCGAAGTCTAACGCATATCAACCGCAAAATAACGTGATTGATGATGAGGATGATATTCCGTTTTGATGTA
>NZ_CALETI010000078.1 GCF_937920075.1 uncultured Agitococcus sp. | reverse complement strand
TCTATCTGCCAGTAAACAGAATTTTATAGACTGGTCACGCCTTGAAGTATTTGCATTACTTGCAAGGCTTTTTATTTTGGAACAGGCACTTAGCCTAAAATTGTCTGCGGTGTTCTACCACACCTTACAAATAACACGGTAGATGCACTAAATAATCTTTTTGTCCAAGAATAAAACCAGTAACCAAGCAGAGGCCACTTTAAGAGCCGCCGCAAATGATGTATAACTTGTTGTTCAAGGGGATGCGAACCCAGTCGGAGTTAATAATTGATATTAACCGCGCACCCCTTAACATGTAGTTACACATCACGCCTCAAATCTAATAGAACCCCCCGACAAATTCAAGACCTAATAACACCCATCGTTAAAATAAAGTTTACTTAAAATTAGATGCTGATTGATTCATCGTTAAATAATCACTAATTGGCGTTATTTAATATATTTTTAAGGGTTAATTAAGGTGCGGTTAATTTGCTTTTATTCTAATGACATAATCACCGCTAATAAGGCATTGCATATTAAGAAATACGCATGGTTAATCGCGCATCTAGCCTCTAAGTGTTTACTTATTTGAGACGATGATTAAAGCTATAGGCTACGCACCGCGCTTGTCGTTGTCGTTCCCTCCGCCTCCGCGCTTGGTGCTAGCCTTTATAAAAACAAGCAAAAAGCCATAATTATATTGTTTGTAATAAAAATTACACAGCGTTATATTTCTTACAAAACAAGGCGAGTTGGTCAGCAGTCAACACAGGATTCATAGCCATAATATTATCACGATACCGCCAAGCCCATCTTTTACCGAAGAAGCTAGGCAAATCATCATACCCTAAAGGCTCAGCAGGCGTATGACCGCCCGAAATAGCCACAGCATCAAAAGCACTTGACCAAGAAGCCGCCCACATGGCCACCTTTTTACGCCAAACAAACGCCTTAAGACTGTAAAAAGAGAACCTTGAGGAACAAGCACGAGAGCCACCAATCACAGAGTAAAGGCGCATACCTTTATCTTGTGGTTGACGATAAGCGAACCCTTTGGAAATGTATTTTGCCACATAAGCGGCCAATGCTTCGCCTGTCTTTTTAACTGGTAACAACTCAGTACGACCAAAGCCGTATTTTTTAGATGTTTTACGCCAGAACGCCCACTCAGCACGGAGAGCGGAGTTAGCCCCATCTTTATAACGCCTCTCTTTAATTGCTTGGAAATCAACACCGCGCCTAATATCTTGTTGACAAACAACAACTAAATGAAAGTGCCAACGGCCTGATTGTTGACGCTCAGAGACGCGAATACATTGTGCATAGCGTTCACGGAGTACCCCAGTTATTAACGAATTTAGGCGTTTTGTTGCCTCTTTATGGCATTGAACATCATCGGCAAAGGTAAAGGTTAAAAAGCCGATACGCTCAATAGGGTACTGTTGAAATAAGGCCATAACCTCCGTTTTAACCTTAAATTCTGACTTGCGAACCCATGAGGGAATAGCCGTATAACTATTGTTTTTATCCGTTGTTGGGCTGTCGTTTGAATTGTTTATTCTAAGACAAGGAAGGGGAGCAAACGCGCGGCAGAGACTGCCAATGCGCGTTTTGCTCTCCTTATTTAACTGACTAATCAGCACATAACGAGGCTTAGAGAGCGATTGAAGCTCATCTAAGCTAAGGAGTGTTTTTTCAGAAAGAGGGCGTAATAAGGCGCAATCATCGCGCGTTAGCTTGCTATTAGCTAATTGTCGAGATAATTCACGAGAGGAGAGACCGCGCTTAACGTAAAGAGACGCTAGAGCCATCTTAGCCGCCTTGCAAACGCAAGACAGCAAAAACTTGAGACGATAAGCCGTAGGGACTTACCAAGCAGCCAAAAAGCCGCTAGAATAGTTTTCATCAGTCTATCTGCCAGTAAACAGAATTTTATAGACTGGTCACGCCTTGAAGTATTTGCA
>NZ_CALETI010000077.1 GCF_937920075.1 uncultured Agitococcus sp. | reverse complement strand
AATACTTTTGTTATACCTAAACTACGTTGCGACTCGTACATTCCTGTTAATGATGCGCTAAGTTGAGAGTAAATAATCGAAAATAAAAAAAGAACCGTAGCTGTTTGAGTCCAATCCTTATCATTAAACTCTATAGCAATAAGTAGGCTAATACCAAGAAAGAAGATGTCACTTGTACGATTAAAGAAATCTAAAACTTTGTGATGTGGACTGAGTATGTTTTGATTCATAGGCATAGATTTCTCCTTAGGCATATCCTTTAATATAGCGTGTATAATTATACTATATCTATTTGTTGGTAAAATTGTCCTACAAGGAATGAAATTAGTATGGATAATATGCGACAAACATTATAGCGGAAAAACAAATGTGATGAAAATTTATTGCAAATTGTAATAAATTTTTCGTATAAATGCTGAACGTGCTATAAGTATGCCAATTATTGCCTTTGCGATATACGGACTAATGTAGATATTATTTAAAATTAAATTTGTTTCATTGCTTGAAAGGAGAGTTTTATGTCGCAACAGCCTATTTTGTCCGTTGTTTTACCTGTTGCTGGATTGGGAACGCGTTTTTTGCCTGCAACCAAAGCAATACCTAAAGAGATGTTGCCTGTTCTAGATAAACCATTAATTCAATTAGCTGTAGAAGAGGCAGCTAAAGCAGGTATTACCCAAGTTGTGTTGGTCACAAGTGCTAGTAAAAGAGCAATTGAAGATCATTTTGACGTAAATTTTGAGCTAGAAGCGACTTTAGAAGCACGAAACAAACAATCAATGTTAGAGGCCGTACGCACAACGTTACCTAATGGTATGACCCTAGCGGTAGTACGCCAACCTAAAGCATTAGGTTTGGGACATGCTGTGTTATGCGCTGCGCCTGTTGTTGGTGACCAACCATTTGCAGTAATGTTACCTGATGATTTTATTGATGATCCCCAAGGCAGTTGCTTAGCTGATATGGTTGCTCTTTATAATCAACAATCAGCATTTTCTTTAGCTGTTGAAGAAGTACCACGAGAAAAAACGGATAAATATGGCGTGGTATCCTTAAATGCTGATGGTCGTATTACAGCCATGGTAGAAAAACCAAAACCAGAGGTTGCACCAAGTACATTGGCTGTTGTTGGTCGTTATGTGTTGCCTGCGGAAACATTTGCTGCATTACGAGAAGTTAAAGCAGGTGCTGGTGGAGAAATCCAACTAACAGATGGTATTGCTAGTTTATTATCAACACAGGTATTTCGCCCTCATCGTTTTAAGGGTATTCGTTATGATTGTGGTAGTAAATTAGGCTATTTACAAGCCAATACAGCTTTAGGTTTGAGAGATCAAGAGGTGGGCGTAGCGTTTGCTAAGTGGTTGAGTTCGGTTATCTGATGTAAGGACACTCGTTATGAAAAATAATCAAAAGATGCCGCGCTCTGAATTACCAGAATGGCTGAATTTACAGTGTAAGGCAAAAGATATGGGGCATTTACACTTACGAGATTTGGCGAATGATCAAGAAAGGCATCGTGCTTTGACCGTAAAAGTAGGGCCTTTTTTTTTAGATATTTCAAAACAAAAATTAGATGTTGATGCCCTTAAAAAGCTAATTAGCCTAGCTGAAGCCGTAGAATTACCCAATGCTATTAAAAGCCTAATTGGTGGAGATATTGTTAATAATACAGAGGGACGACCTGCTTTACATTCAGCATTGCGTTTGCCTGTTGATGCGAAATTAATTATTAATGGTGAAGATGTTGTTCCAGAGGTTCATCAAAGTTTAGCAAGAATACGACAAATTGTCGAACGAGTACATTCTCGGCAATGGCGTGGTTTTTCTGGCAGAGCGATCACGGATGTTGTTAATATCGGTGTTGGTGGCTCTGATCTTGGGCCATTTATGGCATGTCAAGCACTCAATGAGTTTGTGCCTACAGAAGCAAGTCAGCTGAAAATTCATTTTGTGAGTTCTATTGATGGGACTCAAGTATCTGATTTGCTGGGTACATTAAAACCAGAAACAACATTGTTTATTGTTTCATCTAAATCATTTACTACCATTGATACCTTATCGAATGCTCATACAGCCATGCAATGGATGTTAAAATCGGTTGGAGATAAATCACTAATACTGGCTCATCATTTTATTGGTGTTTCTACTCAGCCTCAAAAAATGGCAGCATGGGGAATTCCTGAAAATAACCAAGTATTATTTTGGGAGTGGGTTGGCGGTCGTTTTTCTTTGTGGTCAGGTATTGGTTTACCAATTGCACTAAAAATTGGTATGGCTAATTTTGAGGCAATGTTAGCAGGTGCACACTTTATAGATAATGAATTTAGTCAAAAGCCTTTAGCTGAAAATTTGCCTGTATTATTAGGATTAATTGGTGTATGGAATGCAACGTTTTTAGATATTCGTGCGCATTCGGTATTGCCTTATGATGGCCGATTAAAGTTTTTTCCGTCTTATTTATCTCAGTTAGAAATGGAAAGTAATGGTAAGTCAGTAGATAAACAAGGAAACAGGTTAAATTATTCTACATGTCCTGTGCTATGGGGAGAAGTCGGGCCAAATGCCCAACATGCTTTTTATCAATTATTGCATCAAGGTACACAGCCAGTTTCATGTGACTTTATTGCACCAATTAAGCGATATACGGGGACTATTTATTCAAAGGAAGCAGAAAAATCTTTACAAGTTCAACATCAATTGGCTTTAGCTAACTGCTTAGCTCAATCAAGAGTTTTAATGCTAGGTGATGCAAGCACGGATAGTGATGAAAATACGCCTAATTTTAAACGCTATCAAGGCAATCAGCCATCTACCACGTTATTACTTGATGAGCTCAGTCCATTTACTTTGGGGGGATTGGTTGCGCTTTATGAACATAAAGTATTTGTTATGTCAGTTATTTGGGATATTAATCCCTTTGATCAATGGGGGGTTGAGTTAGGTAAAAAAATCGCTGATAAAATGACTAATGCTCTTGCCAATGGAGAAGGTATTGCGGGCTTTGATGCTTCTACATGTGGCTTATTAGATTTGGTTCGTCAAGCAGAAAGGAGTGTTTCATGAAATTATGTGTACATGGTGACTCTTTGTTTGCATGGGTAACAGCCGCTAAATTAGCAGAAGTTGGCCACAAAGTAACAATGCGTATTAGTGGTATTAATAATAGTTTTGACCCTGAGCGTGAAACAAATTTAGTGGCTTTGTTAGAAAAGCAACAACAAGCACAACGCTTACAATTAGTATCGTTAGCGGATGATTTTGAGCATGTTATGTATGTGCATTTTATTGCCGCTGATTTGCATGTCGAGGGTATTAAAGAACTCATTATCAGTATCATGACTCATAATGATGATGAACAAGCCCTTTATTTACTTTTAGTTTCTACCTTGCCCATAGGTACTTTAGATCATTTACGAGATTTTGTATTATCAAAAGATATTGAGTTAGGGCGCAAACACGCTACATATATTATAGGTTTGCCATTATTTTGTCGCGAGGGAAGTGCTTTAGACGACTTTTCACGACCCTCGTTATTATTAATGAGTGGGAAAGAAGATAGTCATGAAATAATGGTTGCCTTAGAGGTACTTAGACCTTTTGTGCGTAAAGCCAAACATATGATGATTGTGCCGCATCGTACATCTGAGCTTATAAAAATGGGGATTAATGCGATGTTAGCAACACGCATTAGTTTTATGAATGAAATGGCTGCACTTGCTGAAAAGTTAGGTATAGATATTGATGTCGTACGTCAGGGTTTGGCAGCTGACCCACGTATTGGAAGTGATTATTTACAAGCTGGTTGTGGTTTTGGTGGTCCAAGCTTTTCAGAAGATTTATTGAGTTTTGCAAAAACGTTGCGTGAAGAGTTGGACACAACGGGACTTATTGATACCGTTCTGATGATTAATGACTCCCAAAGAGAAATTTTATTTAGAAAAGTATGGCGGTTTTTTGCAGGGCGTTTAGCAGGTAAAAAAATAGCGATTTGGGGAGCTGCATTTAAAGCGGGTACAGCAAGTTTGGAAAATTCAGTTGTCCATCCTTTGTTAGAGGCTTTATGGGCGCAGGGATGTTATACCGCTGTTTATGATCCTATGGCAGCCGAAGCGTTATATGCACAGTATGGTAAACATCCATTATTAACGATTGCTAAAAATGCTGAAGAAGTAGTTACTGATGCTGATGCCTTAGTATTGGTGACAGCATGGGATGAGTTTTTGAGCCCCGACTTTTCAACTATAAAAACATTGTTAAAACAACCTGTTGTTTTTGATGGTCGTAATATTTATGACCCAGAATATATGCAAGAGCAAGGATTTAGATATTTTGCGATTGGTCGTGGTGAAGCGATTTAATTTTTTTAGGAAGCAATAATGAGTGATGTAAAAAAGCTAGCGGCATTTAAAGCTTATGATATTCGTGGTCGTATGCCAGACCAATTAAATGAGTTTATGGTCTATTGTATTGGTCGTGCTTATGCCCGTGTTTTACAACCAACAGCACCAATTGCTGTGGGTCAAGATGCACGTTTATCAAGTAAACCAATGAGCCAAGCATTAATTGCAGGTTTAAATGCCGAAGGTGTGGCCACGATTGATATTGGTTTTTGTGGCACAGAAATGATTTATTATGCCGCAGGCCAAGCAGGTATGGGTGGCGGTATTATGGTAACTGCGAGCCATAATCCTGCAGATTATAATGGTTTAAAAATGGTTAAGGCTGAATCTAAGCCAATCAGTAGTGATAGTGGTTTAGGAGCGATTGAACAAGAAACCATTCGTTTAATGGCCGAAGTCTCTGCACCAAGCCAATATGTTGCTGACACTAAATTACATCGTGAGCAAAATGTATTAGAAGGCTATGTGGCAAAATTACTGTCGTTAATTGATGTCAGCAAAATTAAACCGTTGCATGTGTTAATTAATGCGGGTAATGGGTGTGCTGGGCCATTTTTTGATGCTTTAGCGGCAAGTTTGCCATTACAAGTTACTCGTTTGCATCATCAACCTGATGGTCATTTTCCTAATGGTGTTCCCAACCCAATGTTGACCGAACAGCAATTAGTCACTGCAAAAGCAGTGGTTGAGGCTAAGGCCGATTTTGGTATTGCATGGGATGGTGATTTTGACCGTTGTTTCTTCTTTGATGAAAATGGTCGTTTTATTGAAGGTTATTATTTGGTTGGCTTGTTGGCCGAACAATTGTTGAAAAAAGCACCAAATGCCGCGATTATTCATGATCCACGTTTAGAGTGGAATACCATTGAAAAAGTGGCACAGCATGGTGGTCGTGCGGTGGTGAGCAAATGTGGCCATTCCTTTATTAAAGATAAAATGCGTGAAGTTGATGCGGTTTATGGCGGTGAAATGTCGGCACATCATTACTTCCGTGATTTTTTCTACTGTGATAGTGGCATGATTCCTTGGTTGTTATTGGTTGAGTTGTTATCACAAGATGGCCGCTCTTTATCACAAGTGGTTGACCAATGTATGATGGACTTCCCTTGTAGTGGTGAAATTAACTTTACTATTAATAATGCCAAAGAAGCGATTGCTCGTGTTCAACAGCATTATGCAGCGCAACCACACCAATTAAGCACCTTAGATGGTATTTCGATGGATTTTGGTCAATGGCGTTTTAATTTACGTAGCTCTAATACTGAGCCAGTCGTTAGATTAAATGTCGAAACAAAAGGCGATGTGACTTTGCTAAATGAGAAAGTGGCAGAGTTGAAGGGCTTATTGGTAGTGTAGGGATACCCCTTGTGGGTATCCAACTAAGGGCGACCACAAGGGTCGCCCCTACAGGGTTTATTTCAAAAACGGTTTAATGATATCAAACGCATAAATCCGTGCATCAATCACCGTCATAAAAGTATAAGCGCCAATAAACTTACGACTAATAAACATCAGTTCTTTGGGCGGCACAGAGAATTCTTTTGTGGCGGCAGATTTTGCGCCTTGTACTAAAACACGTTTGTGTAAGTTGCTTTTTGCCCAAATATAATTGCCATGTTCATCAAGCACGTCTTTAGGTGCATCAGTTAACTCCGTAAATGGCTCTACTGCAAGCAAACATAAGTCAGCCAGTTTTTGTTTGGTATCTTGACTAATCTCATCAAAAAAGCCAAAACCTTTCATCGATGATACTAAAACCTCACGTTGTCTTAATACTGATGCTTTGGTTAAGGCTCGTGCCAAAGTCATTAAATCTTCAGGAAAATCACGTACTGCACCAAAGTCTAATAAAATAATTTTGTCGGGTGTGTTTACACCATCACCTAAACGTACTAAATAATTGCCGAAATTAGGATCGGTTTGCATTTCGCCCCACTCGAACATTTCTCGGCAGCAAATTTCCATAGACGCATAAGCCAATTTATTACGGCGTTCTTGCGATAAGCTCATAATTGCATTGCTGTTAATGGGTACACCATGTTCATAAGACATGGCTAATATGCGTGGCGTAGAGTATTCAGGATAAACTTTAGGGACAATATAACGTTCATCGCCTGCCAAATATTTGTGAAATAGGCGAGTGGTTTCCATTTCTTGTGGATAGTTGACTTCGCGGTGCATCATTGAACGCACTTCTTCGAGCCATTCTTCAAACTCACGCGTTTGCGGCACAACACGAGCCAAACGCATCATTTGTGAGACTAAGGCTAGGTCAGAATCAATCGCATCGGCAACACCGGGATATTGCACTTTTAACACTAATTCTGTGCCATCACTTTTACGGCGTGCGCGGTGTACTTGTGCTAAAGAAGCAGCGCCTAATGGTTCTTCATCAATGACTAATTCATTAAAACGTTTATCGCCTAATTCCTGTTTTATGTGTTTGCTAATTACCGACCAATCAAGGGCAACAGTTTGATCATTTAACTGGTGAAAAGCACGAGTGACTTCTTCTGGGAGAAAGTGTTCGCCATACAACGCCATCATTTGGCCAATTTTGACGATACTGCCTTTGAGTTTGCCCATTTCACCGACTAAATATTCGGCTTGTTCGGCAAGGCTTTTTCGGCGTTTTATTTCGCGGGTTGCTTCATCACTAAACATCGTGCTAGCACTGGCTGTCGCAAAACGTGTGCCTGCAACAATACTGGCTTTTGCTAATGACCAACGACGTTCAAAGCCACCTGTTTTGAGTTGTTGTAACTTTTCACCCATAACTTGTTCCGCCTAAAATAAAAGATTAATACCGATAATTTCGATGACTAGCAAAGTTATGGGTATCAATCCTAAAAAGATGGCATATTGTAACTGAGTTTGTCGCGTTTGCGTAATGATTGTCGGACAATCGGCTTTAGCGTATGCTAGAAATTGTCAACAAGCCAGTGACAAATGGCATTGACGATAACGATATATAAAAATTAGTACGATGAAAATGATCAACCATCTTTTTTGAGATAGCCAAATGAGTCATCCATTAACCTTTAGTCCTCCACCATTATCACGCATTAAAAAAGCCCTATATTTGCAAAATAAATGGTTTGATCCAGTATTTATGGGTTTAGAACATTTAGATCGTAGTCGGCCAGCCTTATATGTGGGTAATCACACTTTATATGGCACTTTAGATGGGCCACTCATGCTTTTAGGATTATATGAACATAAAGGAATTTTTTTACGTTCTTTAGGCGATCATATTCATTTTAAAGTGCCTTTGTGGGGTAAGTTATTGGTGGATAATGGTTGTGTGGCAGGCACACCTGAAAACTGCCAACAACTCATGGAGGCAAAAGAGCATATTTTGGTTTATCCTGGTGGTGGCCGAGAGGTGATGAAAAACAAAGATGAGTTGTACCAATTAGTGTGGAAACAACGCACAGGTTTTGCACGGATGGCGATGCAAAATGGTTATGACATTATTCCCTTTGCCGCAATCGGTGCGGATGATGCGTATACTATTCAATATGACACCAACGATTTTTATCAATCAAGAGTGGGCAAATGGCTACAAAAAACGGGCATTAGTGATAAATATTTACGTGGTGGTGATGCGTTTATGCCGTTAGCAACAGGTTTAGGGCTGTTGCCGCGCCCAGAAAAGATGTATTTTGCTTTTGGCGAGCGAATTACTACCGTAGCCATGCAAACTCAAAGTGAAAATAAAGACTTACAATGGCAAGTACGTGAACAAGTCGAAGCAAAAATTTATCAGTTGATGGATGATTTATTTGCACTACGTGCAGAAGATGAAGCACAATGGCCAACTTGGCGTAAGAAGTTAACTAAGAGATAAAATGTATGTTGAATGTAGATCAAGCCACACAAACTGAATTAGAAGCCGCTGCATTTCGTCATTTAGTGGCACATTTGCAAAATAATACCGAAGTGCAAAATATTGATTTAATGAATTTAGCAGGTTTTTGCCGTAATTGTTTGGCTAAATGGGTGAAGGCCGCAGGCGAAGAGCGTGGTGTAGCTTTAGAGTATGATGCGGTTCGTGAGCATATTTATGGTATGCCTTATGACGAGTGGAAAACCAAATATCAAAAATAAAGCGTCTTGATATTTGCCGCCACTTATCATGAAAAAAACTGACAAAAACTGACTTTTTTCACAAAAGCGAGTAGAATATTGGCCACTTTTTACCGCCTAATTAATTTAGGACTTACGCGGTAATCGCTGGTTTGTTCACATGTAAACCGTTTTCAACGATTTTATGTTCACAAAGCGCGCTTGTTTCGACTTCGCTCAACACAAGAATTTTGGTGAAATGCGTAAGTCCTAAATTTGATTGTGGCGCATCGTTAACTTCGCTGACCAGAGGACACGCTTGTGACTGTAACTAGCATTCAAGCCTTGCAAGAAGATCATTTCGCTCGTTGGAAAAACCGTGAAGCTATTGCCGAGAGTTTAATTCCAGTCATCGGTAAGTTATACCGTGAACGTAATGTCATCGTTCAAGTTTTTAGCCGTACATTAGTTAACCGTTCTGTCATTCAAATGTTAAAAGTACACCGTCGTGTACGTATGATCGCAGGCGAGTTGTCCGTTGTTGATACTGCACCATTTATTGAAGCTTTAGCAGCAATGACTGATATTGCGGCTTGTAAAGTTGATTTAGGTAAAATTGCTATCGATTATAAGAACAGCGACAAAAGCCTAACCGTCAGTGACTTTTTACGCCAACAGTTAAGTACAGTAATTGGTAATGGTAACTGTGCTGGTCAACCAACTGATGTGGTTTTATACGGTTTTGGTCGTATTGGTCGTATGTTAGCACGCTTGATTATTGAACAAGCAGGTAATGGCCAAGGTTTGCGTTTACGTGCGATTGTGGTGCGTAAAACCCAAGAAGGTGATTTAGCAAAACGTGCTTCTTTATTACGTCGTGACTCTATTCACGGTTCTTTTGAAGGTACGATTGCGGTTGATGAAGAGAACGAAGCCATTATTGCTAATGGTAACTTCATTAAAGTGATTTATGCGAGCAAGCCAGAAGACGTTGATTACACTCAATATGGCATTAACAATGCAATTTTGATTGATAACACGGGTAAGTTAAAAGATGAAGAAGGTTTAGGCCGTCATTTAACTTGTGCTGGTGTGGCACGTGTTATCTTAACTGCACCTGCTAAAGGCAGTATTAAAAATGTGGTTTATGGCGTTAACAGTAAGGATATTTTAGACAGCGACAAAATTATTTCTGCCGCTTCTTGTACCACCAACGCAATCACACCTATGCTCAAAGTCTTAAACGATAAGTTTAATATTGTTTCTGGTCACGTAGAAACAGTGCATTCTTTCACTAATGACCAAAACTTAATTGATAACTACCACAAAGCAGACCGTCGTGGTCGTTCTGCGGTGTTAAACATGGTTATTACTGAAACTGGTGCAGCGAAAGCCGTTGCTAAAGCATTACCAGAATTACAAGGCAAGTTAACAGGTAACTCTGTGCGTGTGCCAACACCAAACGTGTCTTTAGCGATTTTGAACTTAACCTTTGCTGATAATGTTAGTCGTGATGCGTTAAATGAGTATGTGCGCGATATCGCTTTACATTCTAATTTACAAGGTCAAATCGAATACACCAGCTCTACCGAAGTTGTTTCTACAGACTTTATTGGTTCACGCTCAGCGGGTATTTTTGATGCCCAAGCTACTATCGTTAACGGTAACCATGCTTGTGTCTATGTTTGGTACGATAACGAAATGGGTTATAGCTGCCAAGTACAACGTATTGCCGAGCAAATGGCTGGCATTAAATACGTGACTGTTCCAGCCGAACAATTAACTGCCTAAGCGGTTAGTGTTTTGCAAAAAGCCAGAGTTTATCTCTGGCTTTTTTATTTGAGTTGCGTTTAGCGTTTGCAATATGTCTAAAATCAGAAAAAGCCGTTAAAAAAAAGTCAGAATGTAGGACTAGCGCAAAAACTTGTTATACAATCATTCGCTATAATATTTTTCTATCAAAAATATAACAATTATTGAGTTTTTTGCTACAAATATCGCCATTTATGTCTCGTCATAGAAGAAGTGATGTTGTGTGGGCAGGCTAATTGTGGTGTATTGCCCCAATGCCAAATGTTAAAAATGAGACTAAATAACCCAATAATGCTTAAAAGTGTTGTAGAAATAGTTTTTTTGTTGAGTAGTGCAAGATGGTCAAAATAAAACGAGGTTTGGATATTCCAATTACTGGCGCACCGTCACAACAAATCAGCGATATGTCTTCGGTACGGTCTGTGGCTATTTTAGGTGCAGATTATATGGGTATGAAACCCACCATGAAAGTGGCCGAAGGTGATCGTGTGGTGAAAGGACAGCCATTATTTGCCGATAAAAAAAATCCCCAAGTGATTTTTACCGCACCTGTGACAGGTCGGGTTAGAGCAATTAATCGTGGTGCAAAGCGTGTATTTCAGTCTTTAGTGATTGATTGTGAAAGTAATAGCAGCGAGCAAATTACTTTTAGACAATATAATCGGGATCAATTAGCCAATCTAAACCGTGATGGAGTGATTGAGCAGTTAGTGGCATCAGGTTTGTGGACAGCGATTCGTACTCGTCCATTTAGTAAAATACCAGACCCCACAACAACGCCCAGTGCAATTTTTGTTAATGCAATGGATACCAATCCTTTAGCGGCTGACCCAGAAGTTGTCATAAAACAACAACAAGAAGTCTTTGAAGATGGTTTGGCTTTAGTGTCCAAGCTAGCCGACAAAATTTATGTTTGTAAGGCCGAAAAAGCGCAATTCTCGACAGGTAAATTTAATGCCCATGAATTTGGTGGTGTACATCCTGCGGGTTTAGTCGGCACTCATATTCACTTTTTGCATCCTGCGTCTGCAAGTCGTGTAGTTTGGCATCTCAATTATCAAGATGTGATTGCGATTGGTAAATTATTCGCCACAGGCGAGTTAGATAGCACACGTATCATTGCCTTGGCTGGTGCCAGCGTTAAACAACCACGTTTAGCCAAAACTATTGTTGGTGCATCGTTATTAGACATGACCACAGGTGAGTTATCTGGCAGCGATAATCGTATTATTTCGGGTTCGGTGTTGTCAGGACGTCATGCGCAAGGGGTAGAGGCATATTTAGGCCGTTATCATTTGCAAGTATCGGTGATTCCAGAAGCCAAAGAGCGTGAAATGTTGCACTACATGAAATTAGGTAGTCATCGTTTTTCTGCATTGGGTGTTTATCTTGGTCGCTGGTTGGGCAAAAAATTCAACATGACCACGAGCAGTAATGGTAGACCGCGAGCCATGGTGCCTGTTGGAGTTTATGAAGATATTATGCCTTTAGATATTTTGCCAACGCAGCTATTGCGCTACTTATTGGTAGGTGATACCGATATGGCACAGTCTTTAGGCTGCTTAGAGCTGGACGAAGAAGATTTAGCATTATGTACTTTTGTTTGTCCAGGTAAATATGAATATGGTCCCATCCTCCGTGATGTTTTAGACCGCATTGAGAAAGAGGGCTAAACAATTATGAAATGGATGCGAAATAAATTAGATGCAATGGCTCCCCACTTTGAAAAAGGTGGTCGCTATGAAAAATGGTATCCCTTATATGAAGCGATTGATACCTTTTTATATAGTCCTCCTAATGTCACTCATGCAGGCTCTCATGTTCGTGATTCGGTAGATTTAAAGCGAATTATGATTTTAGTATGGATGGCTACTTTCCCTGCCATGTTTTTTGGTATGTGGAATGTGGGTAACCAAGCTTTAGGTACGTTGGCTTATGCCATGCAACATAACCCAGCCGTGAGCCCAGAATTGGCGATTGATGGTTGGCGTCATTGGTTGATTGCCTTATTGGCAGGTTTTGATGCCAATTCTTGGTGGGATTGTTTGGTGTATGGGGCAACGTGGTTTGTGCCAATTTATGCCGTGACCTTTATTGTGGGTGGTTTTTGGGAAGTTTTATTTGCCATTAAACGTGGTCATGAAGTTAACGAAGGCTTTTTTGTGACCTCAGTGTTATTCGCCTTAGTTTGTCCGCCCACTGTGCCTTTATGGCAAGTGGCTTTAGGCATTAGCTTTGGTGTAGTGATTGGTAAAGAAGTGTTTGGTGGTACAGGCAAAAACTTTATTAACCCAGCCTTAGCGGGGCGTGCGTTCTTATTCTTTGCCTATCCTGCTTATATGTCTGGTGATACCGTTTGGACAGCGATTGATAAAGAATTTTGGAAATTGGGTGTTGATGGCTTCTCAGGGGCAACGGCTTTAGGTCAAGCTAAATTAGCCGCTTATACAGGTGTACAACACATGACCGCAACTGGCTTACAACCTTTATCATGGTGGGATGCCTTTGTCGGTTTTGAAGCTGGCTCTGTGGGTGAAACCTCTACTTTAGCCATTCTGATTGGTGCAGCAATTTTATTAATTGCCCGTGTCGCTTCATGGCGGATTATGGCAGGGGTGATGATTGGCATGGCTACCATGTCCTTTATCTTTAATCAAGTCGGTTCAGATACCAATCCGATGTTTGCCATGCCGTGGCATTGGCATTTGGTGTTGGGTGGTTTTGCCTTTGGTATGGTGTTTATGGCAACCGACCCCGTTTCAGCCGCAATGACCAATACTGGCCGTTTAGTGTTTGGTATTGTCATTGGTGTAATGGTGGTCTTAGTTCGAGTGGTTAATCCTGCCTATCCAGAAGGCATGATGTTGGCGATTTTATTTGCTAATTTATGTGCGCCACTGATTGATTACTTTGTTATGCAAGCCAACATCAAACGGAGGGCATTACGCAATGTCTAAAGAATCTACAGGAAAAACACTCGTTGTTGCCAGTGTCTTGTCGGTGGTGTGTTCGATTGCTTTAGCAGCAGCAGTGACTTTATTAAAGCCGATTCAAGATGAAAATAAGGCACTTGAAAAACAACGTAAAATTTTGGCCGCAGCACAAGTTCTGCCCGAAGGTGAGGGAGACAAAGCCCGCGTCAATCAAGAATTTGCTAAATTTCAACGTTATTTGGTTAATTTAGATACAGGTGAATTTAGAGAAGTCAAACTTGATGACCCTTACGACCAACGTAAGGCACTCAAAAATAGCAGTTTGTCGATGGCATTAACGGCTGAGCAAGATATTGCAGGTTTACGCCGCCGTGCTAAAGAAGCCGATATTTATGTGGTACGTGATGCCGCAGGTAAAATCGAAAAAATGGTGCTACCTGTTTCTGGTTATGGTTTATGGTCAACTTTATATGGTTATTTAGTGTTAAAAAATGATGCTAATACTATTATGGGAGTGACCTTTGTTGAACATGCCGAAACACCAGGTTTGGGTGGTGAGGTCGATAATCCCAAATGGAAAGCTTTGTGGATTAATAAACAAGTTTACAGTGCTGATGGTCAAACCCATTTCAAAATTATTAAAGGTAATGTTGACCCAGCCAAACCTGATGCTATTCATCAAGTAGACGGGTTATCAGGTGCAACCTTAACCAGTAATGGTGTAACCAACCTTGTCCAATTTTGGATGGGTGATTTGGGCTATAAAAAATTCTTGAGCAAAGTACGCGAAGGGGGTATTTAACATGGCCGAACAACAAAGTACCAAAGAAATATTATTAGGCCCGATTTTAAATACTAACCCTGTGATTTTTCAGGTGTTGGGTATTTGTTCGGCGTTGGCTGTGACTAGCACCATGAAAAATGCTTTAGCGATGTCAATTGGTTTGACGTTAGTGACGGCATTTTCCAACTTTTTTATCAGTATGATTCGTAACGTGATTCCCAGTTCGATTCGTATTATTGTGCAAATGGTGGTTGTAGCGACATTAGTGATTATTGTTGACCAATTACTGCAAGCCTTTGTGCCAGAAATTGCCAAACAAATGTCGGTATTTGTCGGTTTGATTATCACCAACTGTATTGTTATGGGGCGTTTAGAAGCCTTTGCCATGAAAAATCCACCTGTAATTAGTTTTGTCGATGGCTTTGGTAATGGTTTAGGTTATTCAGCGTTATTAATGTTGTTGGCGTTCTTCCGTGAGTTATTTGGTTCGGGAACAGTGTTTGGTTTTACCATCATGCAAACAGTGAATAATGGTGGTTGGTACATTCCCAATGGCTTGTTGTTGTTGCCTCCTTCAGCGTTCTTTTTAATTGGCTTAACCATTTGGGCATTACGCTCATGGAAAACTGACCAACAAGAAAAAACCGAATTTAAAATTGCTCCCCATAGCAAAGCACAAACTCACCATTAAGGAGCAAGTAGATGGAACATTATTTGAGTTTATTTACTAAGGCAGTGTTTATTGAAAACATGGCACTGTCTTTCTTCTTGGGTATGTGTACCTTTTTAGCAATTTCCAAAAAAATCCAAACCGCGATTTCTTTAGGTATTGCCGTTGTTTTTGTTCAAACTTTGACCGTACCTGCTAACAATTTATTGTGGCAATATTTACTCAAAGAAGGTGCATTAGAATGGACAGGTATGCAAGGCGCATCATCTGTTGATTTGTCCTTTTTAAGTTTAATGAGTTATATCTGTACTGTTGCTGCACTTGTGCAAGTGATTGAAATGGCTTGTGATAAATATTTACCCTCATTATATAACGCATTAGGAATTTATTTGCCACTAATTACCGTTAATTGTGCTGTATTGGGTGGTGCATTATTTATGCAGCAACGTGACTACAACTTTAGCGAAAGTGTGGTTTATGGTTTAGGTTCTGGTGGTGGCTGGGCATTGGCGATTGTGTTGATTGCCGCTGTACGCGAAAAATTAAAATACAGCGATGTGCCAGCAGGCTTACAGGGCTTAGGGATTACTTTTATTTCGGCAGGACTGATGGCTTTAGGCTTTATGTCCTTCTCTGGCATTAAATTATAAGGAGAGGGAAATGTCTCAAGAGGCAGTTATTATCCTCAGTATGGTCATGTTTACGGTGACGGTATTGGTGTTGGTGGCTTTTATTTTAGCAGCACGCTCCAAATTAGTCTCCGAAGGCACAGTCACTATTGATATTAACCACGACCCCGAAAAACGTTTAGAAGTGCCAAGCGGCGGTAAATTATTACAATGTTTAGCTGAGCAAAAACTATTTTTGTCGTCTGCCTGTGGTGGCGGTGGTACGTGTGGTCAATGTAAAGTCAAAGTTAAAGCTGGTGGGGGCGATATTTTACCAACCGAAGAGCCACACTTTACCAAAGGCGAAATTCGTGAAGGCTGGCGTTTAGGTTGTCAATTAGCGGTTAAACAGAACCTCGAAATCGAATTAGATGAAGAGTTTTTTGGCGTTAAACGTTGGGAATGTGAAGTTATTTCTAACGATAACGTGGCGACCTTTATTAAAGAGTTGGTATTAAAATTACCCGAGGGTGAAGATGTGCATTTCCGCGCAGGTGGTTATATGCAGCTTGAAGCACCAGCCTACGAAAATAGCTATAAAGACTTTGATATTGAAGAGCAATATCGTGGTGATTGGGACAAGTTTAAGCTATTTGATGTTAAAGCCAAAACCACTGAACCTACGATTCGTGCTTACTCAATGGCCAATTACCCCGAAGAAAAAGGTTTATTAAAGTTTAATATTCGGATTGCCACACCACCTTTACGTCAACTCCATGAAGTACCAGCAGGTAAAATGTCGTCTTGGGTGTTTAACTTAAAGAAAGGTGACAAAGTTACTGTGTTTGGGCCTTTTGGTGAATTTTTTGCCAAAGAAACTAAAGCCGAGATGGTGTTTATTGGTGGTGGTGCAGGTATGGCACCGATGCGTTCACATATTTTTGACCAATTAAAACGCATCAAAACCGACCGTAAAGTCAGTTTTTGGTATGGTGCGCGTTCATTGCGTGAAACCTTTTATGCTGATGAATACGATCAATTAGCCAAAGATAATCCTAATTTTGAATGGCATTTGGCTTTATCTGAACCACAACCTGAAGATAATTGGACAGGTTACACGGGTTTTATTCATAACGTTCTGTATGAAAATTACCTAAAAAACCACCAAGCTCCTGAAGATTGTGAGTTTTATATGTGTGGCCCACCGATGATGAACGCAGCGGTGATTAAAATGTTATTAGACTTAGGTGTTGACCGCGAAAATATCATGTTGGATGATTTTGGTGGTTAAACTGAGTTTCTCAAAATAAAGGCGCAGAAATGCGCCTTTATTTTTTACAACAAATTTAGTCTTGAGTTTCATTAAACATCCTTTGATACTTCGACAAAATTTTTCTTGTTAGATTTGTTATGCGTAGTTTGTTGATTGCTTTATTCAGTATCAGTGTTGCGAGTTGTTCAACCGTTGCCAAAGAGCCTGTCAGTTTTTCGGGCGTTGCTTATTATAGTATGCCTTGGGCGGTAAAAATTGATGCTTTGCCCGCACAAGTCAGCGTGCAACAACTGCAACAAGAACTACAAGCCAGTTTAGATCATGCTAATAAAGTATTGTCGACCTATCAAAACGATACCGAATTAATGCAATTTAACCAAAGTCCTATGAGGCAATGGCAACAACTTAGTCCCATGTTATTTAATAGTATTCAAACCTCTTTAACAGTCAGTGCAGCGACTCAAGGTGTTTATGATGTCACCGTGGGGGCATTAGTGGAGTTATGGGGGTTTGGCAAACAAGCTGTGCCAAGTCATATTCCTAGCCCAATCGAAATTGATAATGCGCGACAACGTGTGGGTTGGCAATCGGTCTTATTAAATCCACAAACTCATCAAGCTCAACGTCAAAAAGATGTTTTTTTAAATCTATCCTCGTTGGGTGAGGGTGTTGGCGTTGATGAACTAGAGAAAGTCTTAGCCAAATATCAAATTCATAGTTATATGTTGTCGGTAGCAGGTACGTTAAAAACACAAGGCTTAAAACCCAATGGGCAAACATGGCAAATTGCCGTAGAAAAGCCCGATGGCAGTGGTTTACCTGAGCGAGTGTTAAAACTAGGGCAGCAACAGGCGGTGGTTTCAACGTCTGGCTCATATAGAAATTATCACGAAATTGATGGTGTTCGTTATTCTCATACCATTGACCCCCGTACGGCTAAACCCATTCAGCATAAAACTGTATCAACGACGGTTGTATTTAATCATCAAAAGGCTGCTTATACAGATGCATGGGCAACAGCCCTCAATGTATTAGGGGCAAAAGAAGGTTTAGCACTTGCAGAAAAACAAAAAATTGCCGTCTATTATTTATTAAAAACGCCAACAGGTTTTGCTGAGCAATATAGTTCGACGTTTAAAGTGTATTTGGAGCAACAGCCATGAGCTTATTTTTCGTGTGTTTAGTCGCGATTGTGTTAATGATGTTATTAATGGCGGTCGGTGTATTGATGGGTAAAGAGCCGTTAAAAGGCACGTGTGGTGGCTTAAATCGTTTTACAGGCGATAAAGAGTGTCCTGTTTGTGGTGGTGATACCCAAAAATGCGAAACCAGTAAACAAACGAATAATCCTTTAATTAAAGATGCCATGAGAGACGACTGATGGCTTGGCTTTATTTAATCATTGCGGGCTTATTAGAAGTGCAATGGGCAGTGACCATGAAATACACTGACGGTTTTACGAAAATATGGCCTTCCGTGTTTTGTGTATTGGGTATGGCAGCTTCGGTGTACTTTTTAGCATTAGCACAGAAAACCTTACCTTTAGGCACAAGTTATGCGATTTGGACGGGCATCGGTGCTGTGGGCGCGGCAGTGTGTGGCATGATCTTGTTTAATGAACCACGAGATGTTGCCCGCATATTGTGTATTTTATTGATTGTTGCAGGCATTTTAGGCTTAAAGTTTACCAGTGGGCATTAGTAGGATGGGTTGAGGAACGAAACCCATCTTAGGTAATAAAAGTTTTAAGAGCCAAACTCGGATAATCGGTAATTAAACTATCTAAACCCATTGCGGCTAAATCTTGCATACGCTGAGCATCATTAACCGTCCATGTTGACACCATCAGCCCTTGTTGATGAGCCGTATCAATGAGCGTTTTATTTAATAGACTATGATGAGGGGCAATTAATTGGCAATCTAGTTGTTGAGCGGTAGCAATAATATTGCCTGTAAAGTTGCTTTCAACCAATAAACCACGACTAATATGTGGATAGTGCTGTTGCATATAAGCCAAATAATCGGTGTTAAACGACGTAGTAACTATTCGATGGGTAAATTGTGGCCACAATTTGGCAAGCTCACGACCTACTATTGCATAGTCTTCAGCATCTTTGACTTTGACTTCAAGCTGTAAATGCACAAAATCGTTGACCAACGCTAATACGTCTTTTAATAGCGGCACACCATCATGGTATGGCCAATCTTTAAAATAAAAACAAGCATTTAACGCGGCAAGATCGGCAGCGTGCTGCTCTTTAACGAGTCCAACGCCTGTTGTTGTCCGCTCTAAACTATAGTCATGAATGACAACAAGTTGTTGGTCTTTACTAACATGAATATCAAGTTCTAAAGCAAACACACCCAGTGATTTTAAATAATTAAAACCACTGAGGGTATTTTCGGGAGCTTCACCACGTGCGCCGCGATGGCCAATAATCAACATGATTATTGTTGAACATCTAGTTTGATCGTGGCTTCGTTGGCAGCAGGTGTTGTGGTCGGAGCATCTTTGGGTGTGTTAGCTGTTGGAGCAGGAGCAACGTCTTCTTTAACCATTTTTACACTTTGCACTACGTGTTTATATTCAAAAACTACGGTGTAATCTGGATAAATCCAACGAGTGATGGGTGGTTTACCAATTGCTTTGGTTTTTTTAACAGGCACACCAAAGTTTTTTTGCACTTGTGCCATGCTCATTCCTTGAGGCGGCATATCGGCAGCATGTGCGCCAAAAGCAAATAAAAGGGTGGTCATTAACAGGGTCTTTTTCATGTCGCGCCTCGGCGAATATGTTATATTTTTAGTGATATTAGAGAGTTAAAAGCTGTAATTCAAGAATAAGATTAGCCTTTTCGCAAAAAGACATACAGCTAATACGCCAATTGTACTCAAAGTAGGGTGTTTGCTGTCAACATTGGCGTGTATTTCATATCAAACGATAAACTATTTCGTTAGAATAGATAATAAGATTTTATATAGATTTTCTTTGAGTAGTGTTGTTTTCATGTCTGCAATGTCATCTAAATCAGCGAAAGCTTCTTATCATGGTCGAAAACCTGCACGTCAGGGCAGTGAACAGCGTCGTTTAGCGATTTTACAAGCCGCTTTGCGCGTCATGGTGCGTGATGGAGTGCGTGGTGTACGTCATCGGGCAGTTGCTCAAGAGGCTGATGTACCGTTGTCAGCAACAACTTATTATTTTAAGGATATTCATGATTTATTGGCTGATGCTTTAACGTTATATGCCAAAGATGTGATGGAAAACTTTGTTAATCCATTTTGGGTGCGTATTCACGAATGGTTATTAGTTAATTTTCCACTATATTCAGGCACAGATTTAAAAGCTGTGTTGCCCGAAGTGATTGAACATATGGTTGATGTGGCGATTGATGAAGTGTTAGATCGCTTAAAAAATCATCGGGATAAATTGCTAACGGAACAAGCTTTTTGGTATGCCGTGTTACAAGATGAGCGTTTGCATCCTTTAGCCTTAGATTATAGTCAAAGTGTATTGCGTGACATTAGCAAAATGTTAGAGTTAATTGGCATTGAGCAAGCACAAAATGCAGGTCGTTTAATTTTAATGACCATTCGTCATATAGAAATACAAGGTTTATTGCAGCCTGTAGATAGCTATGACCGTGAAGTGATGAAACAGTTATTGTTATTACAAGTACGTTCTGTTTGTCATATTAATTAGGAAAAAGCGTATTTTTATAATTTTTAAGGATATTTGAGCATGAATACAGCCGTATCTGTATCTTTAAACAGTCAAGAACAAGAGGCATTAGCCAGAGTTCAATTAGATGAGTCATGGAAAGCAGCCTTAGCTTCCACATTTTTGCAACCTTATATGGCTAATTTGCGTGAGTTTTTAGCTGAGCAAAGAAAATTAGGCAAAACCATCTATCCTCCCGCAGGCGAATATTTTAATGCCTTAAATACTACACCCTTGTCACAAGTCAAAGTGGTGATTTTAGGACAAGACCCATATCACGGTGTTGGCCAAGCCCATGGTTTGTGTTTTTCTGTGCGTCGTGGTGTGTCTGTTCCTCCATCTTTGCAAAATATTTATCGTGAGTTGTTTAATGATGTGGGCGCGCAGCCTGTTCGTCATGGCGATTTAAGCTCATGGGCGGCACAAGGGGTGTTATTACTTAACAGTGTACTGACAGTAGAAGCTGGCCAACCTGCCTCACATCAAGGTCGTGGTTGGGAATTATTTACTGATGAAATTATTAAAGTATTAAATGAGCAATGTGAAAATTTAGTCTTCTTGCTTTGGGGAAGTTATGCCCAAAAGAAGGGTCAACACATTGATACCAATAAGCATTTAGTGCTAAAAGCGACCCATCCATCGCCAATGGCTGCCAATCGTGGTGGTTTTTTTGGTTGCAAACATTTTTCTCAGACCAATGCGTATTTAGCAGAACATGGTTTAGAGCCAATTAATTGGGCATTACCTGCATGAGTTCTTTAGCACCTGTTTTATTTAGTGAATTAACCTCCACCAATGGTAAAAAAATTGCCATAGCTCAACTTAATAGTGAAAAAACGCTCAATTCACTCAATTTACCGATGATTGAGTTGTTGTATCCGCAATTGCAACAATGGGCAAATGACGACAATGTGGTGGCGGTCGTTTTACAGGGGGCAGGTGAAAAAGCCTTTTGTGCAGGTGGTGATGTTAAAAAGATTTGTGTCGCGGTGCGTGAGCATGGCATTGATGATAAAACGGCAGTTGATTTTTTTAGTGCTGAATATCGTTTAGATTATTTGATTCATCAATTTGCCAAGCCGTTTATTGTTTGGGCGACAGGTTTTGTTATGGGTGGTGGCATCGGCTTGTTGGCAGGGGCATCACACCGTATTGTTACTGAAACATCCCGTTTGGCGATGCCCGAAATAACCATTGGTTTGTATCCTGATGTCGGTGGCTCGTGGTTTTTGGCACGTTTAGGCAAAATAGGTTTGTTTTTGGGCATGACAGGCGCGCAAATTAATGCTGCGGATGCCCTACAAACTGGGTTTGCTAGCCATGCCTTGCCAAGCTCGGCACGTCAACAAGTACTTGAACAATTAGCTTTGATTGAGTGGGCGAAAGATAGACAACAACATCCACAACAAATTAGCCAACTCTTAGATCAATTGGCTCTTAAAGAACTGCCTCAAGGTCAATTAGCTTTAGCTCAAACGGATATTGAACAACGTACCCAAGCTAATAATTTGCTGGAGCTGTATCAACAACTTATTCAGCCGAGTAGCAATACTTGGCTTGATAAAGCCGCAAACACCTTAAAGCGTGGTTCACCAACCAGTGCTGCGTTAATTTATCGTCAGTGGCAGCAGGGTAGTGAGCAAAGCTTGGCCGATTGTTTTAGACAAGAATTAACTTTATCGGTGCAATGTGCGCGTCATCCAGATTTTATTGAAGGTGTACGTGCCTTATTGGTTGATAAAGATCAACATCCACAATGGCAACCTGCAACCATTGAGCAAGTGACCGAAGCATGGTTAGATGGCCATTATCAAAGTTTGTGGCCTGAACATCCTTTGGCAGATTTGTAGAATGCCCTTCGACTCCGCTCAGGGAGCAGTGTTAGTTGAGCGGAGTCGAAACTAGCAATTGATACATCAACTCTGCTTGTTGGTCTGTTGTTACATGATTGATAGAGAATAAAAATGTCTTTTTATGCCGATTATATTTTTCCTGTGGTCTTAGATGTGGCAACCAAACCATTAAAGCCACAACGTCAGCAAACTATTGCCTTAGCCAAAGGCCGTATTTTAGAAATTGGCATTGGTACAGGCGCAAATTTACCGTTTTATGGCAGTGATGCGAGCGAAATTATTGGCATTGAACCTGAGTTGCCAATGCTAAAAAAAGCAGAATTGATGGTCAAAAAAGCTCCTTCACAAGCAGTGGTTAAGTTGGCAGTGGGTGATGCTCATCAGTTAGATTTTGCTGATAATAGTTTTGATACGGTGATTATGTGTTTGGTGTTATGCACCATTCCTAATCCTTTATTAGCTTTGCAAGAAGCCTATCGAGTCTTAAAACCAAATGGCCAATTATTGTTTTTGGAACATGTACGCGCACCAAAACCTTGGTTAGCACGTTGCCAAGATGCCATTAATCCTGCATGGAAACATTTAGCGTGT
Source organism: uncultured Agitococcus sp. (assembly GCF_937920075.1). Lineage (GTDB taxonomy): Bacteria > Pseudomonadota > Gammaproteobacteria > Pseudomonadales > Moraxellaceae > Agitococcus. Next base: position 3,734 of record NZ_CALETI010000077.1, on the reverse strand, counting down.
GGTTGTCAGTTAAATCGGGATACAGAAGCCACCATTAAACAAGCAGGTTTTAGCTTTGAAAAAATTGAGCGTTTTCAACATCCTAAATTAGTCTCGGTGGGTGGCTGTATTATTCAAGGTGTGGCGATTAAACAAGGATAAATAACATGAATTTAGAAAAAGTCGTTTTTGCCTTTTTTATTGTCTTAGCTGCAACCTTAAACTTTGGTTTTTTTATTGGTGATATTGATGATCCGTCATTACATCATTTAGGAGAGTTTGCGGCTGCCTTGATTGTTAATTTAATTGCCACCTCGTTAAAGTTTGGCGATCGCTCACACATGGGCGCAACTCAATTAGCCACCAGTTTAGTGGCTGTTTTGCAATTGGTTGCGGCGGCTATTGTATGGGCTTATCAAGTGCATGTTGTTGGAGCAATGACACCTACTGTTATGGCTAGTATTGTCTCCTTATCAGGTGGTGCAATGTTAGCGAATTTTGTGTCGTTAATTTTGTTAATTGCCGAAACTGTGATGTTCCGTCGCTAATGAATACCGCCTTTTTTATTGCATTACGGCGTTTACGTTTTCCAATTATTGCGGTGATTATTAGTTATGCCATCAGTGTCACAGGTTTGGTGTTGATTGATGGTGTGGATGGGAATGGCAATGCTGCGCCAATGAGTTGGTTTCATGCCTTTTATTTCATGAGCTATACCGCAACAACCATTGGTTTTGGTGAAATTCCGTATGCTTTCACGAATGCCCAACGTATGTGGGTGACTTTTTGTATTTATTTATCCGTGATTGTTTGGGCTTGGTTGTTGGCCGCAATAATGGCTTTAGCTCAAGATCGTACTTTTTTATCTGCCATGAAGCGTGGTAGCTTTAGCCGCCAAGTACAAAGAATGCGTGAGCCATTTTGGTTAATGTGTGGTTATGGACAAACGGGCGCATTATTATGTGATCGTTTGGGACATACAGGTCAACGAGTTGTTGTGCTTGAAAAACGAGAGCATGAAATTTTTGAACTTGAATTACATGATCATGGCATTAGTGTGCCAGCTTTATTAGCAGATGCGCGTGATGCCGAAATTTTGATGGCAGCAGGGTTATCTCATCGAGAGTTGGCAGGTGTATTGGCTTTAACCTCTGATGATGCCACCAATTTGGGTATTGCCGCTGCTGCTCGTGTACTCAATCCCTATGTTCCTGTTTATTGTCGCTCTGAAACACCTAGTGTTGCCGAAAGTGCTTTGGCTTTTGGTACGGATATGTTAATTAATCCATTTACCGTATTTACTGATGAATTACGCTTATTATTAATAAATCCCCAAGCACATACTTTGTTTACACGTTTAACCCCTACACATGGAACAGGTCGTTTAAGCAATAGAGATTGTCCTGAAGGGCAATGGATTATTTGTGGTTATGGTCGTTTTGGTAAGTTGGTGGTTGACGCGCTCAGTGAAACAGGTCGTCCATGTACCCCCATTGATCCAACTTTATTAAACTTATCGGCGAAAGATATCGATGGTATTTGGCAAGATGAATTAGATGAGTTGCGTGATGCTCATTTACCTTATGCAGCAGGCATTGTGGTGGCGACGGGTGATGACACACGCAATTTGGCCTTAGTAGCTTTGGCACGGCAAGTTAATCCTGATATTTATGTGATTCTTCGACAAAATGATGACCATAGTGCTTTATTATTTCAAGCCTTAAAACCCGATATGTTGATGGTGCCAAGTGTGATGGTGGCTCGCCAATGCTTGGCGGCGATGACATCAACCATGTTGCCGCAGTTACAAGATTATTTGGCAACAATGCCAAACACCATTTTAGAAAAATTGCTCACACACTTGCCTCAAGAGGATACACATGTGTGGGAAGTGTGTATGAATGTTAATGAAGCACCTGCCGTATTTAATTTATTGTGTCAGAAACGCAGTATTAAGCTAAAAGATATATTGCGTGATAATCGGCATCGTGAGGATAGATTGGCTATTCATGCGGTTGCTTTATGGCGTACAGGTCAATTTATTGTTGATTTTGATGAAGAAGAGTTGGTTTTGCAGGCCAATGATCGTTTATTAATGGCTGCAACTCCGAGTTTGCATTATCGACTTGATTTAACCTTGCGTGATGAGCGCGTGTTAACTTATGTTTTAGATGGAATTGATAGACCTGATGGTTGGTTTTTTAGGTGGTTGGCGGAGAGAAATAAGTGAGAGTAACTATAAGAAATATAATGATTATGAATCTTGAAGCTAATTCATTTTTGTATTGGGTGATAAGGGAGTAGGGGGTAAAGACGCGTCATCGTGTTTGAGATTCTTCTGTAGGTGGGTTATCCCAACGGGCATTTATAATGCCCTCTAAACGGCATTGAAAGTGAATAGATAATTGCGCCATGGTTTGCCCCCAATTAGCGATAGGTATAGTCCATCGCACAGAGGCTTGATATGTGTAATGTGGGTTTCCCTTCGTCAACCCACATTACAAACCACAAATTACTTCGCCAACAATCTCACCAAAATGCCTTCATACATCTTAGCCAAGGCATCTAAATCAGCGACATTCACGCATTCATTAATTTTATGAATCGTGGCATTAATCGGCCCTAATTCCAACACCTGTGCGCCTGTTGGAGCAATAAAACGACCATCGGATGTGCCGCCACTGGTCGATAATTTGGTATCAATGCCTGCTACTTCTTTAATCGCTTCAACACTGGCCGCAACCAATTCACCCTTAGCTGTTAAAAACGGATGACCACTCAAACTCCATGCTAAATCATATTTTAAACCGTGTTTGGCTAAAATGGCCTCAGTACGCGCCTTGAGTTGTTCGGCAGTCACTTCGGTAGAAAAGCGGAAGTTAAACACCACGTCAATATCGGCAGGAATCACATTGTTTGCACCTGTTCCTGCATGAATATTGGAAATTTGAAAACTGGTCGCAGGAAAAAACGCATTGCCATTGTCCCAGACTTCAGCCGCTAATTCGGCTAAGGCAGGGGCGGCTTTATGAATCGGATTATCGGCTAATTGTGGATAAGCCACGTGACCTTGAATACCAATCACTTTAAGAATGCCATTTAATGAACCACGCCGACCATTTTTAATCACATCACCCAAAGTTTTACTGCTCGAAGGCTCACCCACCAAACACCATGTGATTTTTTCTTGGCGTGCTTCTAAATGTTCAACCACTTTTACTGTGCCATCTTTGGCGACACCTTCTTCATCACTGGTAATCAAAAAGGCAATAGACCCTTGATGATTCGGATGTTGAGCGACAAAATTTTCGCAAGCAACCACCATCGCGGCCAACGAACCTTTCATATCTGCCGCACCACGACCATATAACACACCATCACGAATTTCGGGTTGAAAAGGGTCATTAAGCCAAGCAGTTAATGTGCCTGTGGGAACAACATCGGTATGACCAGCAAAAGTAAAGACAGGTGCGGTTGTACCACGACGCGCCCAAAAATTATCTACATCACCAAAGCGTAAACGTTCAATGTGAAAGCCAATTTTTTCTAAACGTTGAATCATTAATTCTTGGCAATTGGCATCAACAGGCGTCACAGACGGGCAACGAATCAAGTCTAAAGTTAAATCTAAAGTAGCAGACATAATATTTCCAAATAAGTTAGCTTGTATCTTGTTGATATGTGTTGAGTTTATCGTATAACTGGACTTGGGATAAATTAAGCCGCCATCTTAAACTGTTCAAATGCTTGAGCTG
>NZ_CALETI010000076.1 GCF_937920075.1 uncultured Agitococcus sp. | reverse complement strand
TATTAGTGGCACAGGGTTACGATTTTTCGAGTTTGCACCCACACCAAACACTCAAAAAACTGTTGTTGCTGTTAGATAACAATGTGTATAGCGATGCAGAATTAAGTCATTTGGTGGAGTGTCGGCATAACGTTAAATATGGCTTTATGGATAAAGCGACCCCACAAGCCGTGGCGATTTTGGCGGACTTAGGCGTAGGCGTTTAATGTTTTTATAGAGGTACTTATCATGGCTAATTTACCACTTATTACCGTAGTCGCTGATGTAGTTGGCACATTAATCAATGGTCATTATCGTCACCAACAACAAATGACTCAGCTTGAAAATGAGTACCGTTTAGAAAAAGCACGTATTGAACAAGACACTACGCTTTCCTGTAAAAAAATTGATGCTACTTTAAGCTATGCCTTAAAAGATTTAGAAGCCCGAATTAAACATCAACATGACAATTTTGCCTTATTGGTGCAAAGCTTAGATTTACAGTTAGAAGATAATAGAATATTACAACAACGCATTAATGACTTGATGAAAGTGGTCACCAACCCTCAAGAAGTGCCAGAAATTCGCTTAATGGTTTTACAACAGGCATTACCTGCCATGATGAAAACCCAACAACAGCAAGCCAAACAACGCCATGCCTTGCTCATCCAACAACTGCAAAACAACAGTGCCTTAGCCAATAATCCTAGTAACTTATTATTAAAATAATCACAAGCTTGTAAATTGAGGCATTTAAGCACTAAGACCATAAAATGACCAACAAGCAAACGTCATTAACAACAAATAGGAGGTGGCTATGGTTATTGCCATTATCTGGTTGCTTTCTTAAGCAAGGAGAGACACACAAGGATGTTCCCCCCACTCTGTTGATTCGCTCATTCATTTTTGCAACGCAAGCCTTGAGGTAACGAGCATGTCTTTATTTGGTGATTTTTTTGATTTTGTTGTAAGTACCGTGGTTGACGTGGTGGAAACCGCAGGAACTATTGTTGTTGATACCGTTGAATTGGCAGGTACTGTGGCAACAGGCACGATTGAGGTTGCGGTTGATGTGGTTGAAACCGCTGGCAGTATTGCTGCAGATACGCTTGAGTTTACAGGCGGTGTGGTAGCGGATGTTATTCAAGGTAGTTTAGAGGTCGCCAGTGATTTGACCGATGGCATTGGCTTTGTTGTTAATGATGGTCTTGATTTAA